>NZ_JADYWR010000035.1:0-26069 GCF_015864705.1 Pseudoalteromonas sp. NGC95 | reverse complement strand
CGCGCAATTAATGCACACTACATCAACACGCATCACGTAGGGCAGGCGAGCATAGCGACTCCCGACGCTAGAATCACAACAAAAACCCTCAATACCCCATTCGGCCAATAAAGTAGCATTTACTACGTGACTCTCCACCGCTGTGGGTATCGTGACATTACGCAGGCTTCACATTGTAAAGAGCCTTGCTTTAACTATTCAGTAGCCTATTAGACATTCCCATTAGGTATATAGCCTTATTTACAGACACTAGTAAGCAATTAATTGGGTGGCACTATTGTGCGCTAAGTTTACCTAAGTGATTTACCGCATTACATCTGTAACTAACTGTAGTTTTAGCGCGTGCAGAATAAATACACATACCTGATAATTATACTAATCGGCAATAATACCTAATCAATTTGGTGGATTGAACTTGACGTTAATTGCGTTAGAAATTTCTGATATACGATTGCATGGATACAGAAGGTTGAGCAACTTAGGAGTAATTGGCGAGAACAACGAAATAAAGAAATCTTTGTCCTCAAATAGATCATTTAACTAGGGAGATTGGCGTAAAGTTTATTTTATTTTTATATTCTCTTGGTTCTAACTAACCACCTATATACGCCAATAAAGAACAATGCAGCAGATCCAAAGCCACTCAGCACCCAAATGACTTTTAAAATGTTACCGCCAATGCTGCCGTCATGTAGAGGGTGTATCCAGTTTTTTATTTTACTAGCCGTACTTTGCTTATCTATATTAAACACGCTCTCTAACTTTCCTGTAAGTGCATTAACCTCTATATAGCTATGTGGAAAGCGATACGAAGGATCGTCTACAGTTTGAAATCTAAATCTGTAAATAGCATTTAAGTTTGAGGGTGTTTCAATCCAAGCTAAACGCGCACTCGGTAATGCTTTTTCAGCTATTAATACCGCTTGTGATAAAGGAATATTGGTTTGTTTGCTCGGTTGAATTTGTGTTTTTGGTGGGGAGTTTATATCGCTAACTAGAGCGGTTAATATAGGATCTGTTTGTTTTGGAATAGCGAGCATAACACCTGTAACAGTTAAAGCTAGTAGCGGTATGCAGAAGGTTAAACCAATTAGTTTATGCCAGTCGTATAGCAAACCTATTTTAGTGCTACGAGATTTAAATTTTAGTGACTTTACCCACTGGCCATACTTTGGAAGCCAAGCAAAGAATCCAGAAATAAGAAGAACTATTGAGGCTAAACCTATATAGCCAACAACAAGTGTGCCTGTTGTTCCTGTTAGTAATGAAAAATGTAAGTTGTACATCCAAGTTACTAAGTATTTTCCCCAATAGTTTTTACGTATTACTTTATCACTACTGCTAGATAGCCATACCATTAAGGGAGCAAAGCCTTGCTCTTTTGTTTCTATTGGATTGTAGTATCGCGCGGGAATTACTGAGTTTATACCTGTGTTTTCTAATCGCCATGGCCCTTGCTTTGAAGGGAAATTGGCTCTTAGCGTATTATATGCTTGCTCCCAATTAGGCGTTTTTATGTTTGTAGTAGCGTCATTTGCTGGATTTAGCAGTAAGTCTATTTGCGGATAGTAAACTAATATAGAGCCAGAAAAAGTGATAATAGTAAGTAAAACACCTACTGATAGGCCTAAGTATAAATGTAACCGCCTGAATATTTTTTGCCATGAAAGCTTTAGTGTCATTAATTAAATAGCCGTAATGAGTAATGCAGGTTTATTGGGCATTAAGGAATGATTAATTACGCAGTATATTATATGGTTTTTGATATGAGTTGTGCGGCATTTTGTCGCACTTATTAAATTAGGTATTTAGAAAGTAAAACGCCAGCCCTTGGCTGGCGTTAAAATACAAGCTTGAAGCTTATTTAAGCTTTAGGTCCTGCATTTTTTATATCGTCTGATACGTCATACTTAGCAAAGTTTTCAGTGAAGTCTGCGGCAAGTTTTGCTGCATATTCATTGTACTTAGCTTTATCTTCCCACGTATTAATAGGATTAAGTAAGTTAGTATCTACACCTGGAACTGCTACCGGTACATCTAGGTTTAAAACATCAATGTGCTGAGTTTCAACACCCGCTAATTTACCAGATACGATTGCATCAATTACTGCGCGAGTAGTCGGGATATCAAAACGTTTACCTGTGCCGTAAGGGCCGCCAGTCCAACCTGTATTCACAAGGTACACCTTAGCGCCAAACTCGCGTACACGCTTCATAAGAAGCTCAGCGTAAACACCAGCAGGGCGTGGGAAGAATGGTGCGCCAAAACATGTCGAAAATGTTGATTCAATATCGCTAGTTGAACCAATCTCAGTAGAACCAACTTTTGCTGTGTATCCACTTAAAAAGTGAAAAGCAGCAGCTTCTTCGCTAAGTATAGATACCGGTGGTAATACACCGCTTACATCACAAGTTAAAAATACAACAGCCTTAGGTTCGCCTGCGCGGTTTTCTACTTTACGTTTTTCAACGTGTTCAAGTGGATATGCTGCACGGCTATTTTGAGTAAGGCTAGTATCGTTAAAATCTGGAACGCCTTTTTCATCTAACACTACATTTTCTAAAATAGTGCCAAAGCGAATAGCATTCCAAATTACAGGTTCATTCTTTTGTGACAGGTCGATACATTTAGCATAACAACCGCCTTCAATATTAAACACGCTTCCAGGTGCCCAGCCGTGCTCGTCATCACCAATTAGAAAGCGAGTAGGGTCTGCTGAAAGTGTTGTTTTACCCGTACCAGATAAACCGAAGAATAATGCTGTATCGCCTGCTTCACCAACATTAGCAGAACAGTGCATTGGTAATACACCTTTTGCTGGTAGTAGGAAGTTTTGTACAGAAAACATCGATTTTTTCATTTCACCGGCGTAACGCATACCTGCTAGTAATACTTTACGCTGTGCAAAGTTAATAATGACGGTGCCATCGCTATTTGTGCCATCACGTTCTGGCTCACATACAAACGAAGGAACGTTCATTACTTGCCATTGTGGTAAGTTTGAAGCGTTATAGTTCTGCGGTTCGATAAACATGTTTTTGGCAAAAATATGGTGCCACGCTGTTTCTGTAGTTACAACTACAGGTAGATAATGCTCAGGGTCTGCGCCAACTTCTAGGTGAGAGGTGAAGTGGTCATTACTTTGAACATGTGATTCTACGCGAGCCCATAATGCGTCAAATTTGTCTGCATCAAATGGACGATTAACGTTGCCCCATTGAATATCATTTTGAGTTGTCGCTTCTTGAACAATAAAACGATCTTTTGGTGAACGACCAGTTCGTTTTCCTGTAATTGCAACAAAAGCACCATTTGCGGCTAAAGTACCTTCGCCACGGCGGATCGCATGCTCGACAAGTTCAGCTGCGGTTAAATCGACAAAACGTGTAGCGCCTGTAGTCATGTTTATACCTAACTATGTGTGAGAGTTTGAACGGATAGCTCTGGGGTTATCAGTGCCCTTAAACTGAAATTATAGTAACAGAAGGTTTTAAGATATTCGAGCCCGTAAAGCCTCTAAAAACACATATATTTAAGAAAAAACATGAATAATTTCAATGATACCGGTGTCATGAAATTAGCAGAAAAGATGACACCGGTATCATCTTTTTATAATATAAAACCGCATATTTTGCGGCTTTAATTACTATATATAGATGAAGCTGAACATTTAGTTGAAAATGCTTTTTATATCTTGTTCGTTAAAAACATACTCTTTTAAACAGTAATGACAGTTAATATTAACAGACCCTTTTTCAGCTACGTCTTTGAGTAGTTCTTCTTGTCCAATATTAACAAGTGCAGTAATTGTTTTATCACGACTACAACCACATTTGAATTTAATCGCTTGAGGTTCAAATACGCGAGGATTATCTTCGTGATAAAGGCGCGTAAGGACAGTATTAGCATCAAGGTGTAATAGTTCTTCATCTTTAATGGTGTTACTTAATGCTTCTAGGTGTGCAAAGTCTTCAATTGATTTTTGTTTATCAACTGGGAGTACTTGTAAAAATAGACCACATGCTTTTGCGCTACCTTCTGTTGTGTCGGTTGCAAACCAAAGGCGTGTTTTTAATTGCTCTGACTGCTCAAAGTAACTTTCGATACATTCACTCAGAGTATCATGCTCTAGCGGAACTATACCTTGGTAACGTTCGCCCTTACTTGGTGTAATAGTGATCACCATATAGCCTTGACCAATAAGCTCTTTTACAGTTGTGCCCGTAATTTCGCTTTGCAGGCGTGCAATACCACGCATGTTTTGTTTATCATCACCATTTATAACTGCATATTTAACTGGTCCATCACCTTGAAGCTGTACTGCAATTTCACCTTCAAACTTTAAAGTGGCGGTTAATAAACAGGTTGCAACAAGTAACTCACCTAGTAATGCTTTAACAGGGTCTGGGTAATTATGGTCGGCAATCATTTCATTATAAGCATTCTCGATTTGTACGAGTTCGCCACGAACATCTAGTTCGTTGAATAAATAACGGTGAAGTAAATCTTGTTGCATGAGCGGCTATACCTAACTTGATTTCATTTTTAAAAGTTCGCGTCTTTGCTTTTTATCCGGTTTTTTATCCGGATGAGGAGCAAAAAAGCTGTTATTTTTGCGTGCGATGCTGTTCTCTTCGCGTTTAGCAATACTTGCATCAGATTCTTGATACATGGTCTGTGCAATGGGGGCGCTTTGACGTTTTTCAAGCACTGAGAGTATAGTTATCAGCTTTTCATCTACGCCCTGAGCCAGTTTTACTTTTGCGCCAACGTCTACTATTTTACTCGCTTTTGTACGTTGCCCATTATAATGTACTTTGCCGCCTTGCACCATTTCGCGTGCAACTGCACGAGTTTTATAAAATCGCGCAGCCCATAACCA
This sequence comes from Pseudoalteromonas sp. NGC95, assembly GCF_015864705.1. NCBI lineage: Bacteria > Pseudomonadati > Pseudomonadota > Gammaproteobacteria > Alteromonadales > Pseudoalteromonadaceae > Pseudoalteromonas > Pseudoalteromonas sp. NGC95. Next base: position 21,187 of record NZ_JADYWR010000035.1, on the reverse strand, counting down.
TTTATCTAATCGAACTTTTAACCCATCTACAGGGTCTGAGCTGGTATTAGCATTACTTTTTTTACTCATAAGGCATTTCCCCACGTTTTTATAGCTTAAAATTTATCATGAAATCATCGTAGGATGAAGGTATTACAACGGCAGTTTACTTTTTGTACTGTTATGTAAAGTTAATTTAATCTGTTTACAAAGTTTAATATTAGTGTGCTTGTTGAAAGAAAAATGAAAGGGTACTATGGGTACGCGCTAACGCAGTAAATTAAAATAAGAACACTATTTATGGAACAGCAAATCCAACAACTAAAACAATTTTTAACTCGTTTACCGCATGCTAAGTTAAGTGCATTAGTGACACTGTTAGTTGTTGTTTATCTTGCATTTTTATTATCAAAACTTGTTTGGCTTTTGTGGCCAAAACCACCAGTAACTCTACTTACCCCTACTCATTATGCTAACCAGTCATCTGGTGCGAGTAACAACTCAGCGCAGCATATTATTGAGCAATTTTTATTTGGTAAAAAAACTGTAACAAACAACAATAATACTGCAAAGCAATCGCAGGTAATAAATAATGCGCCAGAAACGCGCTTAAGTATCAATTTAACCGGTATCGTAGCGGTTAATAACGATGACAAAGCAGGTATCGCAATTATTGAATCACAAGGTAAGCAAGTTAGCTATCTTGTTGATGAAGTAGTATCGGGCACGCGTGCTGAAGTTGCACAAATATTGCCGGATCGTATTATTTTGAGTGTTAATGGACGCTTTGAAACATTAATGCTTGATGGACTCGATTTTAGTAAAAAAGTATCTATGCCAGTACTCGCTGCGCGTGATGATGCTGAAATGGGTCCGCAAAAATTAGAACCAAGTGATCTACAAATAGATGCCACTGCAGATCCAGACGTTAAAGAAGCAATTATAGAAACACGTGAAGAGTTACTCGAAGAGCCGGGCAAGCTATTTGACTATATACGTGTTTCACAAGCCATGAATGATGGTGAGCTAATTGGATATCGCTTAAGTCCAGGTAAAGAGCCTGAGCTGTTTAAGCAAATGGGTTTAAAAAATAACGATTTAGCCATTTCTATAAATGGCTATCAATTAACAGATTTAAAACAGGCTATGTCAGCTATTAATGAGCTGCGTAATAGTACAGATGCCAATATCACTATAGAACGTGATGGTGAACAAATTGATGTGCAATTTAGTCTGCAATAATTTAGCTTTGGAGTTTTAATACGATGGTTCAGGTGCTACACCTCAAAAAAATTAAAAAAGGGTTAGCTAAGTACGCAGCACTTTTTTTGGCGGCAAGTATTTCTTTGTCTGTTTCTGCTGTTGAATATGCTGCTAACTTTAAAGGAACTGATATCAACGAGTTCATTAATATTGTTGGTAAAAACCTTAATAAAACAGTCATTATTGACCCTAACGTGCGCGGAAAGGTAAATGTTCGCAGTTATGAGTTAATGGACGAAGCACTTTATTATCAGTTCTTCTTAAATGTATTGGAAGTTTATGGCTACTCAGCTGTTGAAATGGACAATGGCATAATTAAGGTCGAAAAAAGTTCAGACGCTAAAAAATCAAATGTGCCACTTATTGACGAAGGTAGTGAAGCTAGCGGCGACATGATGATTACGCGTGTTGTACGTGTTAAAAATGTAAGTGTGCAGGAGCTTGGTCCTTTAGTTCGTCAATTTAGCGATCAAAAAGATGGTGGCCACGTTGCTAACTTTAATGCGGCTAACGTAATGATGCTAACGGGTCATGCTGCATCGGTTAATCGCTTAGTTGAGATTATTCGCTCTGTTGATCAAGCGGGTGATAAACGTGTAGACATTGTTAAGCTTAAATATGCGACTGCTGATGATGTTGTCTCTGTAGTAGACAATATTTATAAAGACAGCGGTAAAGGCAGCGTACCTGAATTCTTAATTCCAAAAGTTGTGGCTGATGGCCGAACTAATAGCGTTATTGTAAGTGGTGAAGGCCAAGCACGTACACGTGCTATTGAGCTCATTAAGCGCTTAGATGGTGAGCTAGAAAGCCAAGGTAACACCAAGGTGTTTTACTTAAATTATGCTAAAGCTGAAGATTTAGTCAAAGTATTGCAGGGTGTTAGTAAGTCACTTGTTGAAGATGCACAAGGCGGTACTACTAAAACTCGTAGCAGAAGCAATAATGAAAGCAGTATAGAGTCTCACCCTGACTCAAACTCATTAATTATTACCGCACAGCCAGACACAATGCGATCACTTGAATCTGTAATTGAACGCCTTGATATTCGCCGTGCCCAAGTATTAGTTGAAGCCATTATTATTGAAGTAATGGAAGGCGACGGGGTTAACTTAGGCCTGCAGTGGATTTCTGAGCAGGGCGGTATGTTGCAGTTTAACAACGGCACTACGGTTCCCGTGGGTTCATTAGCTGTTGCTGCAGAGCAAGCACAAGATACAACCGTAACTAAAACTATCATTGGTACAGAAACTGGAACCGTTACTAGTTATGACGAAACGACTGAGGGTGACTATGATGCGCTTGCTTCATTGCTAAGTGGCATTAATGGTTTAGCGCTGGGCGTTGTTAAAAATGATTGGGGCGCAATTATTCAGGCTGTTGCCACTGATACAAATTCAAATATATTGGCTACCCCTTCTATTACTACAATGGATAACGAAGAAGCCTCTATTTTAGTCGGTCAAGAAGTGCCTATTATTACAGGCTCACAAACGGGCAGTAATAATGCTAACCCATTTCAAACAGTTGAGCGTCAAGAAGTCGGTATTAAACTGATAGTTACGCCACAGATTAACGATGGCTCTGCAGTACAACTTACTATTGAGCAAGAAGTATCGAGCGTAAGTGGTGCAACTGCTGTTGATATTTCAGTTAATAAACGTGCAATTAAAACAACGGTTATGGCCGATGATGGCGGTATGGTTGTACTTGGTGGTTTAATTGACGAAGACGTACAAGAAAGTGTTTCTAAGGTACCGTTATTAGGCGATATCCCTATTTTAGGTCACCTGTTTAGATCAACAAATACAACGCGCCGTAAGCGTAATCTTATTGTATTTATTCGCCCAACCATTATTCGTGATGGTGTAAGCATGAATAAGTTAAGCTTTAATAAATATAACTTTATTCGTGGTGAGCAGTTTAAACAAAAAGAAGATGGTATTGAGTTAATGCCAATGACGGATACGCCTATTTTACCTGAGTGGAATGACGAACTAGTACTTCCACCTACGTATGAAGAGTCTCTACGTAAACAAAATGCACAAGAGCGTAAAGATGACTAATGCGATTCAAGAGATAAACCAAGATGTGGTTCATCCTAAAACGCATAATCAGGATGAGCTATTAACGAGTGATGTGTTAGTTGAGTTACCAGCAAAGCGTTTGCCGTTTTCCTATGCAAGACGTGCAGGTGTGTTACTTGGCAAAAACAAAGATCACCGCATAGTTTACTACCGTGGTGAGCTAGATGTGGAAGTACTATTAGAAGTACGCCGTATCGCAGGCCATGGTTTTACACTTGAGCAATTGGCTGATGATAAATTTGAGCTATTGCTTGAAGCGTCATACCAACGTGATAGCTCTGAAACACAACAAATGATGGAAGATATTGGCAACGAGGTTGATTTATTCTCACTTGCTGATGAACTTCCGCAAACTGAAGATTTACTGGCTGGTGACGATGATGCGCCAATAATCAAGCTTATTAACGCCATGCTAAGTGAAGCGATTAAAGAAGGGGCTTCTGATATTCATATCGAAACCTTCGAACAAGAGCTTGTTATTCGCTTTAGGGTCGATGGCGTGCTTAAAGAAGTACTTAAGCCTAATCGTAAACTTGCATCGTTACTTGTGTCTCGTATTAAAGTAATGGCTAAGCTTGATATAGCCGAAAAACGCATTCCACAAGATGGCCGTATTAGCTTACGTATTGCCGGGCGTGCAGTTGATGTGCGTGTGTCTACAATGCCATCGAGCTTTGGTGAGCGTGTAGTACTGCGTTTACTTGATAAAAACAACGCGCGTTTAAACCTTGAAGATTTAGGTATGACCGCAGATAACCGTGCATTGTTTTCAGATTTAATTAGTAAACCCCACGGCATTATTTTAGTAACAGGGCCAACAGGCTCTGGTAAAAGTACCACTCTATATGCTGGTATGAGCCAAATTAACTCACGCGATCGCAATATTCTTACCGTTGAAGATCCGATAGAGTACGAAATTCCAGGCATTGGGCAAACACAAGTTAATGCAAAAGTTGATATGACATTTGCACGTGGTTTACGTGCAATATTACGCCAAGATCCTGATGTAGTAATGGTGGGTGAAATACGCGACCTTGAAACTGCGCAAATTGGTGTTCAAGCGTCACTTACCGGCCACCTTGTTATGTCTACTCTGCATACTAATACCGCATCGGGTGCAATTACACGTATGGAAGATATGGGTGTTGAACCATTCTTACTTTCATCGTCGTTACTCGGTGTATTGTCGCAACGCTTAGTACGTACATTGTGTAATACCTGTAAAGAAGGTCATACGGCTGATGAGCATGAATGCCAGCTGTTAGGGGTTCCTTTTGAAAGCCAACCGACAATTTATCGAGCAGTAGGGTGTGAAGAGTGTAACTTTAATGGCTATCGTGGTCGTACGGGTATTCACGAGTTACTTGTAGTTGATGAAACAATACGCGAAATGATTCACAACGGTAAAGGCGAGCAAAGCGTAGAGAAATACATTCGTAAGCGCAGCCCAAGTATTCGCCAAGATGGTTGTAGCCGTGTACTTGTAGGTAAAACAACACTTGAAGAAGTATTGCGTGTTACCCGTGAGGAAGGTTAACTATGGCGGCGTTTGAATACCGTGCCTTAGATGGCCGAGGTAAAGAAAAAAAAGGCATTTTAGAAGCCGATACAGCTAAACAAATTCGCCAAACTTTACGTGATCAAAAACTTACGCCGCTTGAAGTTGTCCCTGCGGCGCAAAGTGATAAACAAGTCAAAGGCGAAAAAGCCCCTTTACTCGGTGGCTTTTTTAAGCCGACAATTTCAACCTCAGACTTAGCATTAATTACAAGGCAATTAGCAACACTTATTCAATCGGCACTTCCTGTTGAAGGCGCTGTTATGGCGGTTGCTGAGCAATGCGAAAAGCCGCGTTTAAAGCGGATGCTTATGTCGGTACGCTCAAAAGTAGTCGAAGGTTACACCCTTGCCGATGGTCTTAGTGAGTTTCCTCATGTTTTTGACGACTTATATCGTGCAATGGTAGCCGCAGGCGAAAAGTCCGGTCACCTTGACCAAGTACTTAATCGTTTAGCCGACTATACCGAGCAGCGCCAACATATGCGTAGCCAAATAACTCAGGCTATGGTTTACCCTATTATTTTAGTGGTATTTGCAATTGGTATTGTGTCGGTATTGCTTGGTACTGTAGTACCAAAAATATTAAAAACGTTTGAAAAAACAAAACAAGTACTTCCTTGGACAACCGAATGGGTTATGGCAGGCAGCCATTTTGTACAAAATTATTGGTTTATTAGTTTAATAGCTATTACAGCTATAGCCATTGGTATTAAGCATGCACTTAAACAGCCTAAAATACGTTTTTGGTGGGATGACCGAGTGCTACATATGCCAGGTATAGGTAAAGTGGCTCGTGGTATTAACACTGCACGTTTTGCGCGTACTTTAAGTATTTTATCGTCAAGCTCGGTACCATTGCTCGAGGGGATGCGTATCTCGGGCGGTGTATTAATTAACGAAAAAATTAAAAAAGCGGTTGCAGATGCATCCGATAGAGTGAGCGAGGGTGCAAGCTTAAGAGCTGCACTTCAGCAAACTAAGTTGTTTCCACCAATGATGCTGCATATGATAGCAAGTGGTGAAAAATCAGGTGAACTAGAGCAAATGTTAGAGCGTGCTGCAAATAACCAAGATCGCGAATTTGAGAGCATGGTTAATGTATCGCTTAAACTACTAGAGCCTGCGATGATCGCCTCAATGGCGGTTATTGTATTATTTATAGTAATGGCAATATTGCAGCCAATAATGGCGATGAATAAAGCTGTTGGACTTTAAGTTAGAATAAATTTTTAAATATATTAATGGTTTTACCTAAACCATTTTTACTTAATGTTTTTAGAATAATGAGGTAATTACGTGAATAAACAATCAGGTTTTTCTTTACTAGAAGTGATGGTGGTACTGGTTATCATCGGAATGATTATGTCAATTGTTGCACCTAACATTATGGGTCAGCAAGAAGAGGCTGCTATCGATAAAGCGCATCTAGATATTCAACAATTAGAAGATGCAATGAGCTTATACAAGCTTAAAAATAAGAGCTACCCAAGCACAGAGCAAGGTCTTGAAGCGCTAGTTACTCAAACAAGCATTGAACCGGTTCCAAAACGTTTCCCTGACGGTGGTTTTATTAATGAATTACCAGAAGATCCATGGGGTAATCTATATCAGCTAATTAGCCCAGGTGAAATTGGCAAGTTTGATATTTTTTCTATGGGCCCAGATGGTGAAGTAGGTACTGATGACGATATCGGTAACTGGGACGAAGAAAAACAATAATGTTTAAGTACACTGCTTTGTATGAACATGTTAATGCTAGAGGCTTGCTATGAAAGCAAGCCTTAAGCAGCGCCATGCAAAAAGCAGAGGCTTCAGTTTAATAGAAATTTTAGTGGTATTAGTGATCATCGCTTTTGCTACAAAAATGGTGGTATATAGCTTAGAAGGCGGTGCTGAGGAAGAGTTAGATACTCAAGCATTAAGGCTGCATACCACCATTAACATGGCATCGGAATTTGCCATTTTAAACCAAGTTGAATTGGGCTTATTAGTAGAAGAAAATACGTTAGAGTATTTAGTTTTCGATGGTGAAAAGTGGATTACCTTTGACCGTGAAGACCTTTTTAAACCAATAGAGTTAGATGAAAGATTAAAGCTCACTCTTAACTTAGAAGATTTAGCGTGGGCGCAAGATAACCTCTTAGAGCAATCTAACTGGCGCGAACTTATGAGTGGCGGCGATGAAGACAGCTTACTTGAGCTTAAAAAGTTGAAAATCCCACAAGTACTTATTTTGTCATCAGGTGAGGTAAGCGCGTTTCAACTTATATTAGAGTTAAAAGAGCAAAGCGAGCCTGTGTATTACATTGAAGGTGAATTTGCTGCACCAGTAAACTTTCGCCGAGAGCCAGAATAATGAAGCGCACTAAAGGGTTTACTTTATTAGAGGTGTTAGTGGCATTAAGTATTTGTGCCATGGCGGGTATAGCTGCAATGCAAGCAACAAGCGAGCACATACACCACCTAACGACTATTGAAGAGCAAACCTATGCATCTTGGGTCGCCGAAAACGTTATTATTGAACAGCGTACTAAAGGCGAACAATGGCAAGGTAAAAATAACCTTAAAGGCAGCGAAGTAATGGGCGGTGTTGAATGGTTTTGGCAGCAAGAAGTAACAGCCACTGCTGACAAAAGCTTTGTTAAGTTAACCATAAATGTTTTTACGGATGAAAAATATGAGCATTCGGCATATGAGTTATCAACGTATCTCAATAAAGGCAAAAAGTAAGTGAAGCAGCGTGGGTTTACATTACTTGAAGTTATGGTAGCACTGGGTATTTTAGCTTTTGTTATTATTGCTACTCATCAAATACTCGAGACGACAACAAGAGCAAAAGATGCCTCCGATGAAAAAATTGCTGAGTTAAATGGGTTGCAAACAACATTTAGGTTAATGGATCAAGATTTTAGCCAAATGACTAAACGTGCAGTACGAAACGAATCTGGTGATGTTCAAGAACAATACTTACTTGCTGGTCGTTACGTTTTAGAAAGCCAATACGATGGTATCGCGTTTGTACGAGATGGCTGGATAAATCCAATTAATTTATTGCCACGTTCAGAACTACAAGCCGTTGGTTATAGAGTGATAGACGATAACCTTGAGCGTGTTTATCGGGTTTATGTTGATCAGCTTGATAATATGGAGCCGCGAGTTCAACGTGTACTAGAAAATGTTGAAGAGCTTAAGTTTGAGTTTTTGGATGATAAAAACGAATGGCAGGAACAGTGGGAAATTAAAGCTCTCCCTAAAGCGGTTGCTGTTACTTTGCAACAAATAGAAGCAGAGCCAATTCGTCGTGTATTTTTAGTTCCTGGGCAAGGCAAAGTTGTTGCTACACAAAGTACGGATGTGAATAATGGTTAAGCAGCAATCATCGCGCGGCGCAGCACTTGTTATTGTTTTGTTTATTGTGGCATTAGCGGCTATTTTAGCAGTAGAAATGAGCGCTAATTTAATGGTTCAAGTGCAAAAAAGTACTAATTTGCAAGGTCACCAGCAAGCTAAATGGTACGCTTACGGTGCAGAAGAGCTTGCTATTAAAGGGCTAATACAAAGTAAAAAAGATGATGCTGATAAAACAACACTTGATCAAGTTTGGGCAACTCAAGGGGATGCTTCATACCCTGTTGATAACGGCACGTTAAGTGGCAAAATTACTGATTTACAAGCATGTCTAAATTTAAATGCTTTAGCCATAGCGGCAGAAGAAAATAGCGCAAGTAAAACAAACCCTGCACATAAAGCACTATTTGCATTACTTGAAAACATTGAAGATTTACCTGCTGATGAATCAGAAGAGACAATGGCAGATAGCGTATTTGATTGGCTTGACGAGGACAGTATTACATATCGCTCAGGCGCAGAAGAAGACGAGTACTTATCACGAGATTTTCCGTATATGACAGCCAATAGTTTATTTGCATCAACATCGGAATTACGCCTGGTTAAGGGCTTTAACCCATTAGTGATGGAAAAAGTACTGCCATATGTATGTGTAATACCAGGCAGTACGCTTTTATCTATTAACGTAAATACATTAATCCCAGAGCAAGCACTCATACTCAGTGCCTTAATAGAAAGCTTGAGCTTATCTGGTGCAGAGGCTGTGATAGGTGCAAGACCGCAAACAGGCTTTGACACCATTGATGAATTTTTTGAACAGGTGAAGCAACAAGGCGGTACTAATACCGACTCAGTCAAAAGTTTATTTAGTATTAAAAGCGAATATTTTAAATTACAAACGCAGGCAAATTTTGTCGACCTGCGTTTTTCGATGACCACATTACTGCACGCTAAAGACGGTGACGTAACGATACTGGCGCGAAAATTTGGAGGCGTACAGTGACAGAAATACTGTTGATCCGCACGGGTCAAACCGAGCAAGAATTGCTTAATTGGTTAATTTACTCACCACAAGAACAAGAAATAATAGCCAGTGGCGAGTTACCAAATGCAGAGCATTTAAGTGAGCTAAGCGAAAAAGCACTTACCCGAGAAGTGGTCGTGTTGTTACCCAGTGATCAAGTGCAATTAAAAACGGTCGCTTTGCCAACAAAATGGAATCGCAAGCTTGAGCAAGCATTGCCATACATGCTTGAAGAAGATATAGCATGTGACGTAGATGAACTGTTTATAGCAGTAGCGCAGCCGACAATGCTTGGTGAGCAACATGCAATTCGTGTAGCAATGACAGACCGTGAATGGTTTGAACAATGGCTCGCATTATTTGTAGAGCATAATCTATCAGTATACAGAATATTACCCGATGCTTTGTTGTTACCGCTTGCAGATGATGGCGCAGTCACCGCTATCGAGCTCAATAACCAATGGTTATTTAAGCGAGGGCAATGGCACATAGGTGCGGTTGAATCTAGTTGGTTAAATGGCTACTTAACAGCCATGGGTAATCCTGATATTAAGCATTTTAGCCCAGCTAGTCAGTTTCCAGAAAGCGTTAACTTACAAGCGCAAACAAGTGAGTACGACTTACCTCTAGCATTATTTGCAAAGCAGTTAGATAGCGTTAATTTTAACTTACGCCAAGGTATGTATCAGCTTAAAAAGCAAAGCGCTTTATGGTGGGGTTACTGGAAAGGCGCCGCAATTATAGCAAGTGTTGCATTGGTTTCTACGATTACAATAAAAGCTATTGAGTTACACCAACTTAATACACAAGTAGAATTAGCTAAAGCTCAAGTAGTCGACAGATACCAAAAAGCATTTCCAGGAACTAAAGTTCGCCCCAATCTAATTAAAAGCCAAATTAAAGGCGCGTTAGATAAAGTGCAAGGCTCAAGTGAGTCGGGCTTTTTAGACTTAACGACTAATTTGGTTGATGTATTTTCGCAAGTTAGCGAATTTACACCTGAAACACTTCGTTATGACAAACGTCGCAATGAGCTGCGCATTCGTGCACGCGCTAAAGACTTCCAAACTTTTGGTAAAGTAAAAATCATACTTGAAAAACAAGGTTTAACTGTTGAGCAAGGGTCTTTAAATAATGACGGTGATTATGTCGTTGGTGAAATTAAACTGCGAGGTGCAGTATGAAAAAGCAGTTAATGCAACAATGGCGCTCGCTTAAAGAGCAAGAACAACAATTGGTAATGGTCGCTGGTGGCGTGTTTATTATTTTTGTTTTAGTAATGGGAATATTTCGACCATTAAATAATGCGATAGAAAAGGCACAGCAATCTCAAATTAAACAACAAGAGCTATTAGCTTGGGTTGATGACAGTATTGTTAAACTAAAGGCTGCGGGTAACACCAGTGTTGCTAGCAATGCAAACTTAAGCCAAATTGTTAATTCTACACGTGGGCGCCATCAAATAAGTATTAGTAAAATGCAGCCAAGTAGTGATTCGCTACGTTTGACGCTCGACTCTGTAGAATTTAATCAGTTAATAGAATGGCTAGATGAGCTAGTAAATCAGCATGGTTTAAAAATTGAAAACTTAGATTTGAGCCGCGATGATAAATCAGGCTATGTGCGTGTAAGCCGTTTAGTATTAGAGAATTAATTAATGAAAAAAATAATAACGTTATCGGCTGTCTTTTTAATTAGTTTTATTGTGTTTTGTATTATTAAATTACCAGCACATATTGCACTAGATATAGCAAAACCGTACTTTCCAAAGCAATTAGAAGTAGGGCAAACTGTAGGCACTGTTTGGCAAGGTCAAATGATGCAAGTTCGTTTTGATGGTGAACAGTTAAATAATGTGCGCTGGGACATTGCTGGCTGGAAGTTATTTACAGGCAAGCTAAATGCGAATGTGAAGTTTGGTAATGCACGAGAGCGTAGTGATATCTCGGGTTATGCTGATGTAAGTTATGGGCTTTTTAATCAAGAAGTTAAAGTGACTGACGGCCTAGTGCGCTCAACAGTAGAGCGTGCAATGCAGCGCGTGCAGCTTCCCCTACCTGTTACCGCTAAAGGACGTGTAATTTTAGAACTTGATGAATACAGCTCAGGTGCACCTTATTGTGATTCACTAAAAGGTGAAATAGCGAGCCCTAATATTGACGTGCAAGGCTTAAATGGGTGGTTTAATATTGGCCCTCTGGCTGGTAAGTTAAGCTGTAAGTCGGGCGATATTGCTATATTAATTGACCCAGATAATACGCTTGGCCTTGAGGCAGATGCTACACTTAAAGCTAATTTCGACTTTAGTGTGGCAGGTTATGTAAAACCAGATGCTAGCTTACCTAAAGATGTACATGATGCGGTTAAATTTTTAGGCCGACCAGATAGTCAAGGTCGTTACCCGCTCAACTTTTAATGTTTGAATATAAAGAGTTTTAATGCAAATACCCCAATTTACTGAGCTGCACGCAAAGCAGCTCAGCACATTTTTAAATACCCAATCTCAAGCAATGACCCTTGTACAAAGCCAAGGCTATTTATTTGGCGTTATTTGTTCGCCCAATCCATTAGATGTGCATGAGTGGCTTGAGCAGATATTACCAAATACAGCTAATGATTTAGATGAAGAAGTACTTTTCTTGTTTATGGCGCTATATCATAAAATTAGTGAGCAAGTATTTGAAACAGGATACAAATTACCTAACACATTTGATGCTGAGTTTTGTAAGTCATGGAGTAAAGGTTTCTTAGTTGCAACCAAAGCTTACGCAGAGCCTTTGTTAAATGCACCGCAATTAGACACTGACTTTAAACAAGCATTAGAAAGTGCGTTAAGTACATTAAGCTTTTTTGCACTCGACCAGCTTGCAATAGCTCAGATTGCCAAACAAAATAACATGACTATAGAAGCCTTGCGTCAGTACCAATATGAATCAATGGGTGACTTTGCATTAGGGTTTGCTGAACTAATTGAAGTGGTCGCAATTAATAGCGGTTTGATAACCGACGAGAGTTGGGAAGAGTAATTATTAATACCAGGCGCTTAGTTTAATCTAAGTGCCTAGCTCTAATATAATATCCGTGCAGCCTTGTTTGCACTTTACTACGCCTTTACCAGGTTCACTGGTGGCTAAATTAAGTGTTAAAACCCCATTACACTTCTCACACTTTAACGTTTTGCCTTGTGCCAATTGCTTGAGCATATTGCGTTGTTTATGAAATGAGTCGCTTGCTTTTTTATTTAATCCTGAAAAATCCACTACTTTGCTCGCTTTTGCTCTAATGCTTCAGTCACTATTTTACATACTGTATTTAAACGATCGCCATAAAAATAAAGGTTTAAGTCACGTTCACGACAATAGCGTAGGTGAAATAACTGAACAGAGTCATCTGTTGTAAACGTTTTTTCTACGTACTCACCCTCAGATTCAGACAATTTAAGTTGAGTGCTGATTCTATTTTTAGCCATATTTGCAGCAGGGCTTCTGTTAACCTTACTTGCATCACTTAAAAAACCAATGCCTTCACCTAATAACCTTTCGCGAGGTTCTTTTATAAGCGGATGATCGATTGTAAAAAAGGCAAGGATCACAACTACCAAAATAATAAATTTTTTCATGGATACGTAAACCTTGATCTAAGTAGGGTTGAATTACCATGCAGTGTAATAAACTGCATTGTAAAAGCAAGTAACTGGGATGAATAAATTATTAGCGATCTATGCCAGTAATTTTAACCAACATTGTTATAATGGTTAACAGCAGTCAGATATTTCTGAAATATCTGAAAGTATTCGAGAAGGCAATTTATTAAAGTAAATCTGCCTAGCAAGTAACTTGCTAGCTTTAAGTATAGAGTACTTGAGTATTGCTGGATTTTTATTTCCAAGCGGCGTTGAGGAACTTCGATGGACAAGCAAATTAAAGTAAAGAATATCCCTGTAGAGGTGAAAATCCAAAAACCGGATTTAAGCCGTCAAGATGATAGGTTCAATCCCCGAAATCGTATTTATGTGCGTGCCGTAAAAGGCCTACATCAATTACTTAGGCAGCGCATTGGCTTTTTAGGCCTACTTGCGTTTATGTTACTTCCTTGGATTAATTTTAACGGCCAGCAAGCAGTACTGTTTGATCTAATTGGTCAAAAATACAATATTTTTGGTTTAACGCTATGGCCTCAAGATTTTACCATATTAGCGTTTATTTTTATGCTGGCAGCATTTGCGCTGTTTTTAGTGACCACCTTCTATGGACGGGTGTGGTGTGGCTACACATGTCCGCAAACTGTTTGGACCTTTATTTTTATTTGGTTTGAAGAAAAGCTTGAAGGCACAGCTAATCAGCGTAAAAAACTCGATCAAAGACCCATGAATTTTGATAAGTTTTGGCGTAAAACGGCAAAGCATACTAGTTGGGTATTGTTTTCGTTATATACCGCTATTTCTTTTGTGGGTTACTTTACGCCAATCAGAGAGTTACTTCCTGATTTTGTAACGTTTAACGTGGGTGGTTATGCACTAGTCAGTATTATTTTCTTTGCTGCGTGTACCTATGGTAATGCCGGTTGGATGCGAGAAATTATGTGTTTACACATTTGCCCTTACTCTCGTTTTCAATCAGCTATGTTTGATAAAGATACATACACTGTAACGTACGACGAAAGCCGTGGTGAAAGCCGTGGTCCTCGTTCACGTAAAGTAGATCATGAAGATTTAGAGCTAGGCGACTGTATAGACTGTAACTTGTGTGTTCAAGTGTGCCCAACAGGTATTGATATTAGAAATGGGTTACAAGCTGAGTGTATTAACTGTGGTGCATGTATTGATGCGTGTGATGGCGTAATGGATAAAATGGAATACCCGCGTGGGCTTATTTCATATACGACAGAGCGAAACCTCGAAACCCCAGAAAATAAAACGAATCCACTACGAGCTAAAATCATTGGTTACACGGTCATACTTGTTGTGCTTACGGGAGCACTTGTAGCTAATATAGCGCTGCGTAAAACAATGGACTTTGATATCATTCGTGATCGAAATCAATTATATCGTGTCGATTTTGATGGTTTAGTAGAGAACACCTATACATTAAAGGTAATTAATAAAGCGCAGTACGAGCAAACCTTTAATATTAAAGTGCAAGGGTTAGATAACTTTAAGTATATTGGTAAGCAGTCATTTACTGTGCAGGCAGGGCAATCTCATAATGTGCCATTGTCGCTTGTAATGGACCCTTATGATTTGAAGGTGTCGATGACAGAGTTTAACTTTGTGCTTTCACCGGTAGATGAGCCGGATGAGACAATATCGCAGTCGAGTAACTTTTTTAAAGCGCGATAATCACAACCTACCTTAAATAGGTAAGTTGATATAGCAATTAACAAAAGCGGGTATATAACCCGCTTTTTATTTTATATAAGAAGAGTATGAGTAAATTTAGTTTTATTGACTTAACACCTGACCTAATACTCGATGCAATAGAAAGCGTAGGTGTGTACGCCGAATCTGGTTTGTTGGCACTCAATAGCTATGAAAACAGGGTGTACCAATTTAAAGCCGATGATGGCCTGCGTTACGTAGTGAAGTTTTATCGCCCAGAGCGCTGGAGTAAAGAGCAAATTCAAGAAGAGCATGACTTTGCATTTGAACTGGCAGAAGCGGAAGTGCCTGTTGTTGCCCCTATTTTATATAATGGGCAAAGCTTGTTTGAACACGAAGGTTATTTGTTTGTGTTGTTTCCAAGTGTAGGCGGGCGTTTATTTGAGGTTGATAACTTAGATCAGCTTGATGTAATGGGGCGTTTAATTGGCCGTATGCACCAAGTAGCTAAAACAAAGCCTTTTACTTATAGGCCAACAGTTACCTGCGAGGAGTATTTACATACAGCCAAAGTTCATCTTCAAAAAAGTAACTTAGTGCCTATGGGAATAAATACTGCCTTTTATACTATTTTAGATTTAGTGATAGAGCAGGCGCAAAAACAGTATAAAGATGTGCAAAGTATTCGCTTACATGGTGACTGCCACGTTGGTAATATTTTGTGGGCAGGTGATGCGCTCATGTTTGTTGATTTAGATGACAGCCGCCAAGGTCCTGCAATCCAAGATTTATGGATGATGCTCAGTGGCGATAGAGCGACGCAACTGTTACAGTTAGACACCCTTGTGAATGCGTATGAAGAGTTTTGTGATTTTGATCACTCTCAACTCAAATTAATTGAACCGCTGCGAGCGATGCGTATTATCCATTATATGGGATGGGTAGCTAAACGATGGAGCGATCCTGCCTTTGTGCGGAACTTTACATGGTTTGCTGATGACAAATACTGGGAGCAACAAATTTTAGCACTGAAGGAGCAACTTGCAGCACTGCAAGAAGCACCGTTAAAGTTATTGCCGTAATATTTTATTTAAAGACAAGTACAACGAGATACAAATGCTTAAAAAATTAAAACTGAGTTTATTACTTTTATGTTTACCATTTGCAGCACTTGCTGCACAGTTTGAAGTTGATAATCAATACACTGTTATTGATGTAGACAAAAGTACATCACCACAAGTAACCGAATTTTTCTCATTTTACTGTCCACATTGTTTTAAGTTTGAACCAGTAGCAAAAGCAATTGAACAAGGCCTGCCAGAAGGCGCTGAGTTTATTAAAAACCACGTGAACTTTTTAGGTGGCGTGTCGCCACAAGCACAAAGTAATTTAAGCTTTGCCTACTTAATTGCTAAGCAGCATGGTCAGGCGCAGAGTATTAGCGATCAAATTTTTAAAAGTATTCATGTTCAGCGTGCTCCTTTAACTGAAATGAAAGACGTTAAAAAATTACTTGAAGTAAACGGTATTGATAGCGCAACGTTTGATCAAGAAATTGCAAGCATGCCAGTTATTTCGGCTGAGCAAGCAATGCAAAACAAACAAAATAAATATTCAAAATTAGGCGCACTTACAGGTGTACCTACTTTTATTGTTAACGATAAATATAAAATAAACCTCAACACCATCAAAAATCAAAAAGAACTTGATGAGTTAGTAGCGTTTTTATTAGCACTATAAATTTCGGAGCATAATAATGATTAAATTAGTTAAAGCAGGTTTGCTTGCAGTACTACTTCCTATGGCGGCAACAAGCTTTGCAGCAACGTATGAAGAAGGCGTGCATTACGACGTTGTTTCTGAGCGCGCAACTAAAAAGCCAGAAATTAAAGAGTTTTTCTCATTTTACTGCCCTGCATGTAATAACATGGAAGCACTAATTGGTGAGTTTAAGCCTAAGCTTGATAAAAACGTTAAATTTAAAAAGAGCCATGTTGATTTTGTAGGTGTACGCGACCCAGAAAACCAACAGATGATGAGCCAAGCACTCGCTACTGCAGAAGTGCTTCCGCAAAAAGATAAAATTGTCTCTGCAATCTTTAATCATATTCATACAAAGCGCGCTAGTTTTAATGAGCTTGCAGATGTAAAAGATATATTTGTAGCGCAGGGCGTTGATGGCGATAAGTTTGATAAGCTGTTTAAAAGCTTCTCGGTACGTACGCTAAGCTCTAAAATGAAACGAGATCAAGACTACTTTAAAGAAAAAGGCGCACTACGTGGCGTACCTACATTTATTGTAAATGGTAAGTATAAATTAAACCTAGGTCGTGAGTCGGGTATTACTGAACCAGAAGATATTAGCAAACTGATTAATTACTTAGCTAACAAGTAAGTTTAGCTAAAACTAAAAAAGCTCCTACAAGGAGCTTTTTTATGGGTAACGTTTACTGAGCGTATTTATTTGCGCTGCAAGAAAACACCCGACTCAATGTGATGCGTATAAGGGAACTGATCAAATATAGCAAAGCGCTTAACGTTATGCGTACGTGTTAAGTGATCAAGGTCACGCTCAAGGGTTTCAGGATTACACGATATATAAATTATGTTTTCGTAATTAGCCACTAAGTCACACGTTAATTCATCCATGCCCGCGCGTGGTGGATCAACTAATATGGTTTGGCAGTCATAGCTTTTAAGGTCAATACCATCTAAACGAGAGAAAGTACGCTCGCCATTCATTGCTTGAGTAAACTCTTCACTCGACATACGAATAATATCTAAGTTCTCTACGTTGTTTTTAGCAATGTTGTATTGAGCAGAGTGAACAGATGATTTTGATATTTCTGTTGCTAATACTTTATTAAAACAGCCCGCTAATGCAATTGAAAAGTTACCGTTACCACAATACAGTTCTAGTAAATCATTTTTAAGTGGTTTACATAAATCTTGTGCCCACTCCAGCATATTAATATTTACTTTTGCATTAGGCTGAGTAAAGCTATTTTCTACTTGTTGGTATATAAGCTCTTGACCATTAACTGTTAAACGTTCAGTTACAAAGTCATCACCTAGTACTTCTTTTTGTTTGCGAGCTCGGCCTATAAAGTCAATTTTGTATTTACTGCTAAGCTTTTCTTTCAGTGCTTTAATTTCACTTAACCATTCATCATCCAGTGGTTTGTGATAAAGCAAGCTTACTAAAATTTCACCGCTTAGCGTTGATAGGTAATCGATTTGAAATAACTTACGGCGTAATATTTCACAAGGCTTAAGATTTTCAATCATCACCTGCATTATTTCACCTACTAGAGGCGCTGCTGGATCAAATGTATCAACACGGATTTTTTCTTTTGTTTGTTGATCAAACATAATGTGAAACAGATCGTCACCGTCGTGCCATACTCTAAATTCAGCACGTTGGCGGTAGTTAGTTGGCTCTGAGCTAAATACTTCTAGTTGCTCCACACCAAAACGTTGAAACTGCGCACTAATACGCTGCTCTTTTTCACTTAACTGCGCTTGGTACTGTGTGGTATCTATTTTAATAACTGCCATTAACGCTACTACCTTATCTAAGATCTGTTTATCGGCGCTATTGTAGGGAGCGCTGCGTATTTGTCTAGTTTTGGCTAGCATTTATGCTGTTTTATTGAACATTGTACTTTAGTTTTTATTGTTACAGCCGATAATAAACTACGCACGCTTAGGAGACGAATCATGAAAATAGGTAATTATGGCTTTACGCCAAACAACAACATCAATAAATTCAATAATAAAGCTGATATACAGCAACCTACAATTACGTCTCCTCAAGATAGCTATCAACAACGAGGCCGAGAGTTGGCTGCAAAGGTGCTTGGCGATAAAATGGCTGAGCAGCTTGGATTGCCTATCGCAGAAAAAAAAGCAGATAAACCACTATTTGATTTTGATGAAATAGTAAAAAACGTACTCGATTTTGTAAGTAGTGCTGTTAATAAAGCAAAAGCTAACGGCGCTGATGACGAAAAGCTCAAAGATATGTTAGGCGACGCGCGCAAAGGAGTCCAAATAGGGATTGACGACGCTGTTGATGAACTCAAAGGTACAGGCGTATTTAATGATGACATGGAAGAGGGGATTAATAAGTCCAAAGAGGGAATTTACTATGGGCTCGATAAGTTTGAAGAGTCGTTATTTAACCCACAACCAGCCAGCGTAAATATAAGCCAGGCTCAATATGTTAGTATGACGAGTAATGCAGAGTATAAATTTACCACCGCAGAAGGTGACGAGGTAAGTATTAGCTTTGCAGATGCATTTGAATCTCAGTCGGCAAGTGGCTATCAGCAAAACAATAATGGCGAGTCGTTTGCAAGCTCATCATCGCAATCTCGACAGGTATCATTTTCGATGTCGGTTAATGGTGACTTAAATGAGCAAGAGCAAGAAGCTATTAATGTAATGATGGAAGACTTACAAGATTTAAGTAAAACCTTTTTTGGTGGTGATTTAGATGAAGCATTTGAACAAGCACAAGAGCTGAGTTTAGACAGCGATCAGCTGGTGGCTTTTTCTATGGATTTACGCCAAACAAAAACAATAGCAACAGTTAAAAGCTATGAAGAATATAGACCAGCACCAGAAAAACAAGTAGCGGAGGGTTTAGCTCCTTTTAATGACGACCTTAAAAATGCTTTTGAAAAAGCGGGTGAGCTTGGATTACAAAATCAGCTAGCTGGCATTCTCCAATGGTTAAATCAAGATCAGGAGCAAATAGATAAGTTAGTAGATTACACAAAGTCTATGTTCGAAAACCTTAATCAGTTAAATTCGGCAGCCGACAGGCTTGCTGATTTAGAAACCACGCAAAGTTAAACTACTTTCTTTTATAAATACCTCATGGCAAACTGCCGTTCTTAAAGTAAAGTGGGAACGGTAGTTTGTCAGCGCATATAATGGTTTTTGATTCAGGTATTGGTGGAACTACTGTACTTGAGCATATAAAGAAAAGTATCCCTAATGCTCAGTACAGTTATTTTATGGATAATGCATTACTACCTTATGGTGCTCAATCCCAAAAAACCATCATTAACCGATTATGCTCACTTATTCATTTCATCAAAGCTAATACGCTTAACGTTGATTTAATTGTAATAGCGTGTAATACCGCTTCTACATCTGCACTTAGCGCTGTTCGCCAAATGACAGATATTCCTATAGTAGGTGTTGTGCCAGCAATAAAACCTGCAGCAGAGTTAACACGTTCAAATCATATTGGCTTATTAGCCACACCGGCAACGGTCGCCAGTTCATACACTAAAACATTAATTACTGAGCATGCACGTAATGTAATCGTTAATCTATATAGCAGTGTGGAGTTAGTAACTTTAGCTGAGCAATACTTTTTTACAGAGTCTTTGGATACAAACAAGTTGCATCAAGTGCTTGATGACCTACATATAGATAAAACTATAGATGTACTTGTATTAGGATGTACGCACTTTCCAATATTAGCAGAGCCTATTAGTCAGTATTTTGAAGGGAATGTAAAATTACTTGATTCAGGTGTAGCGATAGCAAACAGAGTCAACTACCTACTTAACCAACTTAACTTGTGTGTGAATAAACTAACAGACATAAAAAAGCCGCTGCAATATTATGCAACGGCTGATGTGTTTAGCAATAAGCTAGCGGTAAAGCTAGTTACACTGACTGATCCGTCTCAGTACGTAGAGCATTAGAATCATCTTCTTGTTTTTGTTTTGCTTCACGTACCTTTAAAGTACGTTGTTGGAACTCGCTATCGTTCAAGTTAGCAATTGCATTGTCTGCATCAGCTTGCGCCATTTCAACAAAACCAAAGCCACGACGCTTGCCAGTATTCTTATCCTTTAATAAACGAACATTGAATACTTTGCCTTGTTCTTCAAATAATGCACGAACCACACCTTCGTTTGCACGATAAGGAAGGTTACCAACATAAAGCGTTTTTGTTTTAACTTCAGCTTCTTCAGTCACATCAGATGACATTGCAGCAATAGCAATCGCACCTATTAATAAACCAGCACCAAATAGTAATGCAGGGTTTAAAGCTAAGCCGCCTAAAGCGAACTCAACAACAACAAAACCAACTACAGCAAGAATAACAGAGAAGATAAAAGATTTTTGATCGGGTAATTTCATTTTAGATCTACCAATAAACAGGAAATAAACATTAATTTAACATTGTGAACTTGCTATCTTAACGTCTAAATCAAACATAGCAATGATATTTGTATTAAATAATAAATAAGAGCACAAAAAAGCATCATCTTAGGAAGGTTTTCATATGGTTTTACGTGGTTTTGTTCTATTTTTGTTCGAACAGTAAAAAGATCTAAAAAAAGAGTTGATCTGTTTTCGGATCTCCCTATAATGCGACCCCACTGAGACGGGAAACGCCAACGCATAGCGAGGCACGAACTACTCAGAGAGTTAAATAAAACTTCGGTTTTAAATCTTCCAAAAAGAAAGTTTAAAACTAAGTGTTGACTCGAAAAATAAAGGGTGTATTATTCGCATCCCTTGAGACGCTAAAGCGACTCAAAACGTTCTTTAACAATATAAAGCAATCATCTGTGTGGG
>NZ_JADYWR010000034.1:0-30638 GCF_015864705.1 Pseudoalteromonas sp. NGC95 | reverse complement strand
TAATATCGAGAGCATTAGAAAGTTGCATAAAAAAATCCGAATTCTACAAAAGAATTCGGATTCTTACATACCTAGAAGATCGTTCAAGTTCTATTAACTAATTCTTAAATGATCGGCATTAATGCCTGCGCATACCCTTTTTTGTAGTACTTAAGTTATATAATTAGTACTTGTTTTTATGCGTCCACAAATGCAGTAATTCGCTCGCAATGGTTGCTGCGGCAATAGCGGTAAGCTCACTTTGGTCGTACGAAGGTGATACTTCTACCACATCCATACCTACCATGTTTATGCCTTTTAGCGCACGCAGTACTTTAAGTACTTTATCTGACGTTAAACCACCGCACACAGGAGTGCCTGTACCAGGCGCAAACGCAGGGTCTAAACAATCTATATCAAACGTTAAGTAAACAGGTAGGTCACCTACTCGTTCAAGTATTTGCGCTGCAATATCATTTGCATGTAAATCGTTGGCTTGCATTGCATCAATCACAGCAAACTCATGTTTACTTTGATCAAAGTCGGTACGAATACCTATTTGTATACTGTGTTCAACATCAATTAGCCCTTCCATTGGTGCATGATAAAACATAGTGCCGTGATCAAATCGCGAGCCGTTGCTATAGGTATCTGTGTGCGCATCAAAGTGCACTAACGCCATTTTGCCATGTATTTTTGCATGAGCGCGTAATAGCGGAAGCGTCACAAAGTGATCGCCCCCTAAACCTAATAGCGTTTTACCTTGGCGAAGTATTTGCTCAGCAGCCATTTCTAGTTGCGCAGTAAAATACTCAGGATCGCCAACAGGGTAAGTAAAGTCCCCTGCGTCTGCCACTTTTAAACGCTCAAACAACGGGAACGTCCACGGGTACTTAGTGTCTTCCCATGCTAAATGAACCGACGCACGACGAATCGCATCAGGACCTAAACGTGCACCAGGGCGACCCGATGTCGCTAAATCAAACGGTAAGCCTAAAACGACTACGTCTGCATCAATTGCATTAATATTTTGCACCATAGGACGACGTAAAAACGTCATCCCATTTGAGTACAATGAGTGATCTGCGTGACCAAACAAAGTCGACATTGCTTATAACTCTTCTAAATAAGTGTAGCCATCAAGGCCGCTTTGCAACTCGTCTAAAACGCTTTGCTGTTCGTGTTTTTCAATTTTAGTGCTTACTAACTGCTCGTATGATTGCTGAAAACTTTCAACATCTAAATGTACATAGCGCATCATATCGGCAACAGTGTCACCTTGGTTTATCTCGGTAATACTTGCAACGCCTTGCTCATCCATATTGACAATTGCGCTGTGCGTATCGCCAAACAAGTTATGCATGTCACCTAAAATTTCTTGATAAGCACCCACCAAGAAAAAGCCCATTAAATAAGGTCTATCGGCACTAAACTCTGGTACAGGTAATGTGCTTTCAATACCTTGTCCATCTACGTAATGCTCAAGTGCGCCATCTGAATCACAGGTTATATCAAGTAATACAGCACGTTTTTTTGGTGCTTCAGTTAAGCCACTTAATGGCAATACCGGAAACACTTGATCAATGCCCCATGCATCTGGAAGCGATTGAAATAACGAGAAGTTTACAAAAAACTTATCGGCTAAACGTACGTTTAACTCGTCAATAATAGGACGATGAAAACGGTTTTTGTTATCCATGTGCTTGTTAAGTTCATAACAAATACGAATATTAATTTGTTCAGCCCACGCACGCTGCGCTAAGTCTAATAAACCGAGTGCAAATTGGTTATGCGCTTCAGCTAAATCACCTTGGCTGTCGTGATAAATTTCAATTAATGCACGGTCATCCGTTAAATCAGTTAATTGTACAAACGATGCCCACATGTTTTTTAATAAAAGTGGTGCATCTGCCGCTGGCGCTACTAACTCTTCTGGCGTGTAACTTTCAGTACCAATAACATTGGAAATAAGCACAGCATGATGCGCTGTAAGCGCACGACCCGACTCAGAAATAATAGTCGGCATTGGTTGCTCATATTGCTTACATGTATCACCAATGGTGTACACAATGTTATTTGCATATTCAGCTAAGCTGTAATTCATAGAGTTATGCGACTGGCTACGTGTGCCGTCGTAATCAACAGCCAAACCGCCACCTACATCAAGGCAATCAATTTCTGCGCCTAATTTACGTAGCTCACAGTAAAAACGCGCCGCTTCGCTTACACCTAAACGTACGTCACGAATGTTCGCCATTTGTGACCCTAAGTGAAAATGTACTAGCTGAAGTAAATCAAGCTGGTTTGCGTCTTTTAAACGATTAACTACATGCAAAACTTGCGATGCAGATAAACCAAATTTTGATTTTTCGCCGCCACTCGCTTGCCATTTACCTTTACCTTGCGACGCTAAACGTACACGAATACCAATGCGTGGTTTTACGTTAAGCTCTTTTGCTTGGCTAAGTACCATGTCTAGCTCAGAAAGCTTTTCAAGTACGATATACACTTTATGACCTAGCTTTTCGCCAATAAGTGCTAAACGTACGTATTCTTTATCTTTGTAGCCATTACATACAATAACAGCGCTGGTTTTTTCAGCCAGTGCTAATACCGTAAGTAGTTCAGGCTTGCTGCCTGCTTCTAAACCAAGTTGCTTTTTTTCTACTTGTGCTTGGCTTGCTACTATTTCTTCAACCACTTCACGTTGTTGGTTTACTTTTATTGGGTAAACTAATAAGTAGTCTTTAGGGTAACCATAGTTTTCAATCGCTGTATTAAATGCGCCGCATAAGCTGTGTACACGATGGTGTAAAATTTGCGGAAAACGAACTAAAGCAGGTAAGCTTAAACCTTTATCTTGTAGTTGCTTTGCGATATCTGTTAATGCAATAGTTTGCTCTGGTGCATGAGCCTTGGGCGCAACATACACATCACCTTGATCATTAATACCAAAAAAACCTTGGCTCCAATGACGAACATTGTAGCTCGTACGAGCTTGTTCTAGTGATGTTGTTTCTTTCATTTATCTTTCTCTTTTATTTAATTAATGCCGACTCGGCTAGTGCCGCGCATTAAAAGAAAAATAGACATTCAAGTCCAACAAGTATTTTTACTCGTAACGAGTGATTTTTAATGTTGATAAAACGACCAATCACGTATTGCTCTCTAGCGTATATAAAATAGGACTTTGATGATTATTAAAGATAAGAAAAGCTGTAAAAAAATGGCTGTTTTTAAATGACTCATTATAAATTTTATTAGCAAAAATGAGTTAGCTCATTCACTAAAATTAATCTTGAGTTACTTTTTTATAGAATTTACTTTTGATGGATTAGAGCAAGGCATTCTCAACACCTCAATTACTTACAGTTTAGCCAACGTGTTGTGACCAAGTAATACCCATGTATTTTTGAAATTGAATATAATTTGCACTTCTAAAACGCTCAGCATAACATCCACCAGCTTCAATAGTTGCTTGGCGCATATGTAGCGTTAGGTACTACCTGTCGTATTGAAGTTGTTATATTTTATTGGCAATTTGAAAATAATCGAGGTAGGACTTTAAACAACACTAGGGTGTGTTTATCTTTGGAGGTAGAAATTGCAGCTGTGCATTTGGTTTTTAGCCAAGGCAGGGCCTACATGTGTTTCCCCCTATAAATAGGCGCTTTTTATTTATTGAGTATGAGCCAGCTATGCACTTTTTGGTGCGAACATAATTATAGCCATACCTAGCAGTGCAACTAAACCACCAATAATATCCCACATAGTAAGCTTTACGCCATCAACAACCCATAACCATAATAGCGCAACACAAATATATACGCCGCCATAAGCTGCATACACGCGCCCTGCTGCAGTAGGATGTAAAGATAGCAACCATGCAAATAGTGCCAAACTTAAAGCAGCAGGAATTAAAAGTAAAATACTTTTATCTTGCTTAAGCCAAAGGTAAGGCAAATAACAACCCACTATTTCTGCTAAGGCTGTAATAGTAAAAAGTGCGATTGTTTTTAGTTCAAACATAATGCTCCACGCTAAGATAACAAGCATAACAATCTATATAAATTGTTATGCTTAGTATTCGTTATGAATCTGCGTTGTTATTCGCTAAGCGCCATGGTGGCAAGTTTCATTGTGCTTTCAAACGACTTAGTGCCCGCTATAAATAAGCCATTGTGACAGAACACAGCGTCATCAATACCGGTTTCATCTACAAACGCTTGATCAGATAAACCTGACCATGCTTTAGGAAGCGGTTTTCTATCTTCAAACGAGCCAGGCTCAACGGGTACTGTTTGTAATATCCATTGCCCAGAATGCGATGGGTAAACCATGTATAGCGCATCGCTTGATAAGATATGCACTGTTTTTTTCCACGGTGTGTATTTTTCAAGCACTATAACTCTGGCATCTTCTGCATTTTCAATTGCTTTAGCAACAATCGCCTTTGCATTTACACTACCGTGAGCTGAGGCGATAAAACGAATGAGCATGCGAGCTGCAAATTCAACAGCTTCATCAAAACAGGTATCAAAGTTACTCTCTTCTTCCCACGTAGGGTTAAACATTGAGATTGTTTGGCTCAAGCTTATTCCCTTTGATACACCTTCAACATGACCACAATCAATGGCATCAATGGTTGAAACTAAGCCTGAATCCACTCTATCAGCCACGGCTTGGTTATCATCACACAGCGCTAAGCCGTATTTTTTCCACACTAAACCAAATGATGAAAAAGGAATGCCATTTTCTCGCTCGCCTGCACCACCGCGTTGATGATGATCAAAGCGATTAGTTTCAGGATCGTATTCGCCACCTACATCAATTACAAAGTCGGCACTCTCTATAAGCGCTTTATCGCGAGTACGTACCAGTTTAAACGTTGGCAAAACATGTTTAAGTACCGCAATACTAAAAACGTCATCTGCATGAAAATTACCATTGTGGGTTACTACTGTTATTTCGCTCATTTGTTTATTGCTACTTTTAGAAAAGATAAAAATTCTCGCTTTGTAAGTTAGTCACTAATTATCGGGGCAGATTTTATACGAAGACAGGTGTTAAAAACAGTGAAGTATTTTTTGCATCACTATAAAAGCTGCTTTTATAGTTAATAGCTTGAGTATGACTTTTATTACAAGGTAATAATGAGGCCAGATATTTACGACACATTAAGCTTTAACATGTCGTAGCGTTAATAAGCTTATTGGCTAAGCCCTAACTCCATAAATACACTTTGTGGATTATCTACATATGAGCCAAAACTGCTACAGCGTTTAAAGCCTAAATTTTCATATAAATTGATTGATTTTATTTGTTTTGGACCTGTTTCTAAACGTATTAACGGGATTTGCTTTTCGCCAGCTTGATGTAATAAAATCTGCATAATACGTCTTGATAGCCCTTTACCACGATGACTTGGTTTTACATATAAACGTCTTATTTCGCCATAAGGCTGAGTATCAAATTTCTCTACAATCGCACCACAGGCAATAATACCTTCATCAGTTTTTAAACCAATAGCATACACATTAGGTAAGGTTAATTCGTTTAACTCCAGAGACTGCGCTGTAGCAACAGGGTATAAAGAATTTATAAGTCGGTCTATATCGTCAAATACATTTACTACATCGGGATCATTAGGGTTCAAATCGACTAACTGCATAAAGCTTCCATTCATTGTTATAAGTTTATTAAGCTTTAAATAATATATTCAAGCGGGCATAGCTTAGCATTGTTTAACCAAAAAATCTTTAGTCCTTATTTAGCATATAGTTTGAGGAATTTTAGCAGCTAGAAAAAGTAAAATGACCTTGCATATGGGAAGTTTTTGTTAGGTTATTACCAATTAGTAAATACTGGCCTTTAAGTAATTAAGCTCTAAGAGCATTTCGTACCAATTTGCTCAATTAAATGATCTATTTTGAGATAAGAAAATCGTGTCGATAACAAGACAGAATTTTTTAACACAGTTACCGCCAGATTTAATCCCTCTAATTGATTAAGTATTATTGCGGATTGCTATTAGCACTATGCCATTTTAAATAACGTTCTTTATCCATCGGCTTTGCAACTAAGTAGCCTTGCATAGTGTCAATATTCATTTTTTTAAGTAAGTCATACTGCTCTGTTGTTTCTACGCCTTCTGCAACGACCACTAAGTTTAAGCTTTTTCCTAAACTGATAATTGTTTGCGCGATATTAAAGCCAATCTCATTATCTAAAATTTTATCAATAAAGCTTTTATCTATTTTTAATTCTTTAACAGGAAACGCACTTAAGTAAGCTAAGCAAGAGTATCCAGTTCCAAAATCGTCAATCGAAAATAAAAAGCCAGCCGCAATGAGCTCTTTCATTTGCCTAATTGTATAATCTATATCACTAGAGAGCATTGACTCGGTTATTTCTAACTTAATTTGTGATGCTCGAATATCAAATTCATTGATAGTGTTGAACAGCTCACCTTTTAAATTTGATGAATTGAACTGACTTTGACTAATATTAATTGAAACACTAAACGAGTCGTCAATGATAGCGCTTGCTTTAAGCTCATTAATTAAAATACATATATCATGCAAAACAATATTTTGTAGTTTTTGAATAAGTCCGTATTGCTCTGCAATAGGTATGAATTCGTTTGCTGTTATCAGCCCTCTTTGAGGATGGTTCCACCTAATAAGTGCTTCAGCACCAACAACATCACCCTGCGTATTAACTTGTGGCTGAAAGTAAGCACAAAACTCATTAGACGCAATTGCTCTCACTATGTCGGTTTCTAGCTCTGTTTGCTTTTCAAGTAGTGTTTGCAAGGCTGGGTCGTAAAAGCTGCTGCTATTACCCCCTTTATTTTTAGAACAATACATAGCAGTATCTGCAAATTTTAATATATTGTCAGCCTGTGCGTTTACGCTATCAATTAGGCAAATACCGATGCTACAGCTTACTTGAAATGCAAGGTTGCCCACTTCAAACTTATCATGAAAAGCTCTTTGAATTTCTTTAGCAACGGCTTTACATTCTAGAATTGCCTGCTTTGTATTTTGCCCTATGTGTTTAAGCAAAATAATAAATTCATCACCACCCGCTCTGGCCAGTGTATCTGAGCCTTTTATTATTGCGCTTAACCTTTTTGATAATTCCACAAGTACTTCATCACCCGCACTGTGTCCAAGTGAATCATTAATACGCTTAAAGTTATCTAGGTCTAAAAATAATAATGCCCCTATATTTTTGTTACGCTTAACACTCTCTACACATCGGCTTAATTTGTCGCTAAGCATCCTTCTATTTGGAAGATTAGTTAATGGATCGTAAAATGCGAGCTTATGAACTTCTTGCTCAGCCTTTTTCTTTATTGAAATATCTCTGGCCATCCACACTACATGTCTTTTTGTAGGACTACTGGGATTGTAATGATCTAAAGCGGCAGCTCGTCCCTCAAAAACTATGCCCCCTTTGGGAACATTTAATTCATATTCAAATATTTGCATCTCGTTAGTCGAGAGTGTTGTTTCGATGACATCCATTATCATCTTCGCATCTTTTTGAGGAAGTAGGTCTTTAACATTTTCGCCAATAAGATCCGTGGTCGAATCTAGCAGTAACTCATTAGAGGTACCATAAACATCGGTATATGTGCCATCCTCACTTAAAATGAGGATGAGATCGGGCATTACTTTGGTGAAGGCTTTAAATTTTTCATTACTGTGCTGTAAATTAAAGACAAGCTGTTTTGCCTTCTCAAATTCGTTACTTTTCTCAAGAGCAATACTTGAAAAGTGTACAAAAAAATCTATTAGTTCTAAATCTTGCTCTGATGGAGCTTTAGGGGTGCTGTGATAAATAGCAAAGGTGCCTAACAAATCAGCTTGAGTTGAAAGAATAGGTGTTGACCAACATGACTTAAGATCAAACTTTAGCGCTAAATCTTTAAAGTCCTCCCAAAGCGGTGAGGTTTCAATATTTTCTACAATTGTGCGCGATTTCGAAAATGCTGCAGTACCACATGAACCTACTTTTGGCCCTATGTGAACTCCATTAAGCAAACTACAGTACTCTGGGTGAATATTAGGGGCTGCGCAATGAAAAAGCTGCTGGCCTTTAACTGATAAAATAGAACACCTAGCAGATTCATCATTAATAATCTGCTCTATTGATAAACAAATTTCAGTAAGCACCTCATTTAAAGGTACCCCTAATGCAATTTTAGATAAAATGCCTTGCTGGTGAGATAATAACTTTTTTAACCTATCCGTACCCATTTTCACTTGCTCGCATTATTTATACATATTGATACAACAAAAAGCCTCAAACAGATGCTTTTTTTTCTACGTAGTAAAGTTCAGTATAGTCATGATTAGTAAGTTCATTCTTTTATTAATAAAAAACTAACCGGGTCTACATTGATTAATCATAATTGCATATTACTAAACACCTGTAGTTACTATATAACCAAAACCGCAACATTAAAGCTAACACTTTGTTACTTAAAATTACTGTTCAAAATTATTAAGCTATTTATACTATAACTAATGGTAAATATTTTTTGAGGTTACAGTGCAGATCACACAAGGTATGGAATATTTTTTTTCGGGATTTAAATTAATTAGCCAAAAAGGGTTAAAGCGCTTTGTACTTATCCCGCTTTTAATTAATGTTCTGCTATTTGGTAGTTCGTTGTTTTTCTTATTTGGATGGCTAAGTGATAGCTTTAGCTACATCAGTAACATGCTACCAGAATGGTTAAGCTGGCTTGAGTGGCTAATGTGGCCAATTGCTGTATTAGTCGTATTATTTAGCTACAGTATGCTATTTACTATAATCACTAATTTTATTGCAGCCCCATTCAATGCTTTATTAAGCGAAAAAGTTGAGCTTTATTTAACGGGTCAAAAAATTAACGATGATGGTTTTTCCGAATTAGTTAAAGATGTACCTAGAATGCTTGCCCGTGAGTGGACGAAGTTGTGCTATTACCTTCCTCGCGCTATTGGTTTTTTCATACTACTTTGGGTTTTACCTGTCATTGGACAAATACTATGGGTTTTGTTTACCTGTTGGATGTACGCGGTGCAGTATGAAGACTATGCGTTTGATAACCATAAAATTGGCTTTAAGCAGATGAAAGACGATTTAAAATCTAAGCAAGGTTTATCATACGGGTTTGGTTTTGCTGTTATGTTATTAACGGCTATACCCTTTGTAAACTTAATAGTTATGCCTGTAGCTGTGTGTGGTGCAACACGTTTGTGGGTCGATAATTATCGACCAAAATACCGTAGTTAATTAAGAGGTTGCTGATTTTTCAATATTCAAAGGTCACGGCACCCGAGATTAAAAAAGCACCTAAGGTGCTTTTTTAATCTATTTTTAAAGCAATAAACTCAAGCGATGCACGCCTTGGTAATGCGACACTTTGTTTATCTACTTCTTCAAATTTTTTAATCAAAATACTAAAGCGCTGATTGTTAAAATTAACGGCTGTAACTTCACCAATTTTTATACTGTAGTTTTGCTGCTGATCAAACAGCTTTAGTGTTCGCCCTTTTATACGCTCTACGAATAAGTAAGGTGTTTGGTCTGGCATCTTTAAACGGATAACATTGATTTTACTTAACTCATGTACCGCCACCCAATTTTGACTCTGCATTAACGTATTATAACTACTAATGCCTTCAGGCTGATAAACAACATCTTGGTTTATAACGCATGTCTTACAGCCCTTTACTGATTCAACTCGCCAGTCAATAGCTATATTTTTGTAATATAAATTGTCATTTTTTAGTAACCATTCACGTGCATTGTTAGTATCGCTACACGCTATTAGTAAGCTTAAAAAACTACTACAAACAATAAACTTAATACTTAACCCTAGTTTCATATTAATGCTCTTTAATTGCTTTTAACTCAGCAATAATTGCACTACTTGGCTGCGCTTCTTTTATATAACTGGGCAGCGTTTCAATATTAGTAGGTGAGCTTTGTAAATTATACACCTTACTATTATTAGTATTTGGCACGCCAAATCGATTACCTGCACTTTGCATATAAAACTGCAAATTAAGCATGCTCCACTCATTTACATCACTAAGTATTGATATTGTATTATCTTGGTTAGTATCAAAGCTGGTTAAGCTTTCGGTGTTAATTGCATTACAGTTAAAATCAACAGGTAGTGAGCCATTTCGATTTAGCCCCTGTGCTTCAAGTATTGTGCTCTCATTTAAATCTGCTGAACTACCACTTGAATAATCAATAATAAAATCATCTGTAGAGCCTAAATGACTATTAGTATTTGGTGTAATATCGCAGCTAGCATTGCCGGGATAAAAACGCTCATAATAACGATCGCCTTCGTTATTACCTATTGTTGATAAACCCGCTAATTGATATAAATAATTCATAGAGCTTAAATGATTAGGCTTAAAGTTAACCTCTTCATCGCCACCATGGTATAAGCCTAAGTTATGGCCTAGCTCATGAAAGATAGTTGATGCTTGATAATTATAAGTTACATTGGTTGCTATTTGCGTATCGAGCGTTAAGCCCCAGCCGCCCATAGTTACCATTAAATCATTACCGCTGATCTCAGCAATACCCGACCCACTAATACTGCCATCTTCATTTCCACTACTTGCCATTAATAAGTAATGAAAGATGGGTCTGCGGGTTATATCGGTATATTCCATTTTATAAGCAAACAAATTAGGGCTACTTAAATCGTACTCAAACGGAGTATAACTATTAAAAGGGACAACATTTCCGCCACCTAAATCAAAGTTTTGCGGCGCAATATCGCTATTTTGATCAAATAAGTCACCTACATCAAAATGAACGGTATAGCCTTTACTTGCAAATACACTAACAATTTTTTCAAGTGCAGTTCGATGAGGCGTTATTCCAACATCACTACTATCCATATAATCTATTTCAATAAATATATCTTTTTGTGAAGTACGCGCTCCCCATTCATATAAAGGCAGCCCACCAAATGTTGCCCCCTCTACCTCTGCGCAATCTGGAATACCGTCTTCATCATC
Source organism: Pseudoalteromonas sp. NGC95 (assembly GCF_015864705.1). Classification (NCBI taxonomy): domain Bacteria; kingdom Pseudomonadati; phylum Pseudomonadota; class Gammaproteobacteria; order Alteromonadales; family Pseudoalteromonadaceae; genus Pseudoalteromonas; species Pseudoalteromonas sp. NGC95. The sequence continues at coordinate 19,614 of NZ_JADYWR010000034.1, read as the reverse complement.
ATCTATTGAGCAAGTTATATCATTAGGCCCTGCCGGAGTATTGAATACTGAGTAGTTCCAGTCTGTATTTTGGTTAGTATCGGTTGCGCCGAGCGTACGCTTTAAGCTGGCGCCCTGCTCTGGCGGTATTTGTGCAGCATTTTCGCCTTGCCACTGCGAGGCTGTTACAGGCTCTTGGGTTGAATTTCCAAACTTAACAAAGTCGATAGTTTGTGTACCCGCACTATTAAGTAATTCTGCAAAACCATTTATGTACCAATAAGGCCTAATTTGATCATTCGCGCTACCAACAAGCACAAGCTTAGTGTTATTTAATGACGCACTTGCTAAAAAGTCATCGCCAAAGCGGCTTTGTAAAATAATATAGGCGCCATTTAAAAGCTCTTTATTAGGCAGCGTAAATACTTGCTCATCACTCAACGTACTATCAGACATATTAATACTGCGAGCTTTAAGAGAGTAGTCTTGTAAATTTACTGTCGCACCGGTGCCGTTATAAAGTTCAATCCAAGGTAAGTCATTACTAAATTGCACAGATGAAAGCTCTGTTATTTTTATATCTTGGCTAGAAGTTGTAAACGAGGTGGCAGTTTGCGCCAAAATAGTTGTGCTATCAAAATTAGCTAAATCAGCTGTAACACGAACAATATATTGAGTGTCTTCATCAAAGCTTGCGCTTAAATTTACAGTATGAAAATAAGTACTTGTGTCGCTGGTAGTACCCGACAAACTTTCAATAGTTAAGGCCAAGCAAGTAGTAAAATTATCTGCTGACACTTGTACGCTTCCAGTACAAGTACCACTGCTAGAGTTAACGGCTAAAGTACTCACGAGCATAATATCTGAAAATGTAATGCTAACAGGGCTATCTACAAATACTGGTTCATTACTATTTTGGGGCGTTACATTACTAATTGTAGCGGGCGTTGAATCAACAACGGTAACATTCAATACAAATTCAGTTGTGTCTTTTGTATCAGTCGCCGTTAACGTATAGCTTTGTGGAGTGATACTGTTTGCAGGAGGTGTGTAACTAAAACGTAAGGCTTGGTCATCAATAACACTGATTTGCGCTCCATTTAAATCATCACCAAAGTCAATCTGTACGCTATCGTTATCCGCGTCGCTAACCACTAAGCTAAATTCTGTGGCTTGGTTATATTGCACATTTATATTTACATCATCGGCAGTCGGTGGGTTATTTGGGGCTAATATTACAACTATTTTCTGGGCGTTATTTGTAGCGTTATCGTCATCGGTAACAGTTACTACAAACGTTACATTGGTATTTTGCGCAACAGTGGGCGCATTAAAGCTAATACTTGTTTCTGTTTGGGTAAGTTCAACTACAGGGCCACTTGTTTGCTGCCAGGTTATGCTATTAATACTACCATCGCTGTCTTGTGCATCTGCAACTAGGGTTACACTGTCATCTTTTTCAGCTTTTTCTGGGCCTGTAACAATGACTGTTGGCGCGCTATTTACTTGATTAATTAAAACCGTTTTACTCGCTTGAGCGCTTTTACCAGCATTGTCAGTTACGGTTACGCTAAAGCCTAGCGTTGTATTTTCAGATACATTGGGGGCAGTAAAACTAAGTACACCATCTGATTGGCTAAAATCAACATTATCTCCCGCAGACTGAATCCAACTAATAGTGCTTATGGTTCCATCTGTATCTTGAGCGTTAGCAACTAAGCTTACTTGTGTGTTAGCAAGTGCACTACTTGGGCCTGTAATATTAACTGTAGGTGCATTATTTTGAGAAGTGATAGTGCCTGAAAATACTTGTTGTGCAGTAGCACCTGAATTATCAGTAACAGTAACTGAAAAACTAAAGGTCGTGTCAGTGGTTACACTCGGTGCAGTGGCTGTAAGCGTATTGCCATTAACAATAAATGTAAATTCAGGACCACTAAGTTGTTGCCATTGATAATTGGCTATTTGCCCGTCACTATCACTTGCAAGCGCAGTAATAGTAAACGATTGGTTAGAGACAATAACGTTACTACTAACAGAGAGCGTAACACTGGGCGCAGCGTTACCAGAGGGCGTAGTTGAATCACTACCTTCTCCGCCGCCGCCACAACCTGTGATTAAAAGTGATAAAAAAAGTAAACTTAGCCATTTATTAATATTGTTTTTTACCACTTTTAGCCTCTACATATTAACTATACAAATTTTGTGGCACCTTAGTAACGTTTAAATGAACGGTTATTTCCTCACGATCATGATAGAGATGTTTAGCTTGTAACTCGTAATTAATGCTATGTTTCTCAAGCTCTTTTCTTATCATCGAAAGACATTCATAAACACTATCAAAGCGTTTTTTCATAGGTAGTTTTAAGTTAAATATAAACTCTTTTGCGTATGCATTTACTGCCCAGTCAATCATTAGCGTAGTCACTTTGGTTGGTTTTTCCACCATATCGCACACTAACCAAGTAATATTTCTTTTTTCTGGGCGATATTTAAAACCATCTGCTCTAAAATGTTTAACTTGACCCGTTTGCATTAAATCGTCATTCATTGGGCCGTTATCAATAGCACTTACAAACATACCTCGGCGTACAAGCTGATAAGTCCAACCACCCGGGCATGCACCTAAATCAACACTGCGCATACCTGCTGCCACGCGTGATTCACGTTGTTGCTCAGGAATAAATACATTAAACGCTTCGTCGAGTTTTAACGTTGAACGACTCGGTGCATCGCTTGGCATACGAAGGCGTAAAATACCCATGAAAAATGGAGAATTATTAAAGCTATACGAGTAACCAACATAAGCCGTATTGTTTGTTAAAAACATGACATGCATTACTGGGCGGTTTGCTTTTGGCTCACGCAGTACTGTATTTTGTTTTTCGAGGGCTTTTTTAAGCGGCGTTGATATTTTTTTACAGAACGTTAAAAGCTCTTTGCCTTCATTTGTATCTGGCGTTTCTACGCGCAGCTCTGAGCACAATGTAAAATCTTTAGCAGCTTCAACTACTGCACTTACACGGTCCTCTACTGGCATATTTTCAAGTAATGTACCGGCAAACCATTGGCGCGCGAACACCATATTTTTAAAATCGACTTTTTTGATTATTTCGTCGCTGTGATGCGCTTCAAAACATTCGTAAACAACATAACCTGTATTTGGCTTTGCTTTTACATACCCTGCAAAACCCTGCTCTGCAGCATGAAACGTTATTTCAGCAGCGGCATCGCTTTCAAAACCACTACGACAATAAATCACAACACTAGACATATTAACCCTTAAACTCTTTAAAACTTAAATCGTGCGACTTGCACTAAAATAACAATCCAACCAATAATAAAGCACAATCCACCAAGCGGTGTTATCGGCCCTAGCCACTTCATATCTGTTAGAGCGAGTAAATATAAACTGCCACTAAAAAGTAGTGTGCCCGTTATAAAAAAGCCACCAGCCCAACTCAGGTTTATGCCCCATTTAATTAAAATAGCCACCGTAATAAGTGCAAGGCCATGCACCATTTGATACTCAGCAGCTGTTTTAAAAACCCCTAATGAATACTCCGATAAACGGCTTTTTAAACCATGGGCAGCAAATGCACCTAACATAACCGAGAGCATACAAAAAATACTGCCGGCCATTAAAAATAATTTAATCATCTAATCCCCTAATCGAGTCTTAACACATCTCTACTTGTTGCTTAATAAATTCAACGGCACTTAACGCTGCTGTTTCTCTATTTTGCAGTTCAGTTACGCCACTTTTTTTACGTGGTTTTAATGAATGATCGCCATCAGTCAGCCATGTGAGTAAAGGCTGTTTTGGCATTTCCATAGTAAGCAGTTCTTCACGTGTACCAAATGTATCTCGCTCGCCCTGTAATACTAAAAAAGGGCAAACAATATCAGCAAAATGATCGGTGCGTAACTTTTCTGGCTTACCCGGCGGATGAAATGGATAACCAAATACAATAACACCCGAAAGTCTTTGCTCTGTGCTGCACGCAAGCATTGATGCCATGCGTCCGCCCATCGATTTACCGCCTATAAATAACGGTAAATCTGGCTGCGCCTGACCAAGCACTTGCTCATAATAAATAAGTAGCTTTGGCGCTCGCTCAGGAGGCCTACGTTTATTAGTTTGTTTAGCAATTTGCATATATTCAAAATCAAATAAACCAACATCAACACCTTGCTCGCTTATTAATTTTGCCATATGTTGCATAAAGTCAGAATCGCTACCGGCACCTGCACCATGCGCAAATATAAACTGTGCAATTGCAGGTTGTGCGGTGCTTTTAAACCATTCAATCATTATTAATACTCATGTTCTTGCTCATGCTCTACTAAGCTCAGCATCCACTCTTTAAACGAAACTATTTTACCAAGCTCGGTTTGCGATTCGCGAAGCACTAAGTAATATGCATTTTTACTTTCTAGACTGTGATTAAACGGAATAACCAAACGCCCCGCATCTATGTCGGGTTTAGCTAATACACTATTACCGATTGCCACACCTTGCCCATGTACTGCAGCTTGTAACACCATTGATGAGTGACTAAATATAGGTCCTTGATTTACCTGAATGTTACGCACGCCTGCAGTTTTCATCCACGTTTTCCAGTTTTTACGTGTGGTGTCATGCAATAAGGTGTGATGCGCTAAATCACTAGGTTGATCAAGCGGCTTTAATCCGCTTAATAACATAGGACTACAAAGTGGTACTAAATACTCGGTATGAAGTTTGTACGCTTGTACGCCATTCCAATGACCTCTTCCATAGTAAATAGCAATATCTACGTCATCAGTCAGTGAGTTTTCATCTTGATCTTGTGCTTTTATTCGCACGTCTATCTCTGGGTGTAACTCATTAAACAAACTCAAACGAGGCACTAACCACTGAATAGCAAAACTTGGTGTTAGACTAACTGTTAATGAGCCCTTAGCACCACGGGCTAATAGCTTTTCAGTTGCATCAATAAGCTGAGTAAAAATCTCTTTTATATCTAAAAAATAGCCTTGGCCTTCTTCAGTTAATAATAATGAGCGGTTTTTACGTAAAAACAACTTTAAACCTAAATGCTCTTCAAGTGTTTTTATTTGATGACTTACTGCCGCCTGCGTTACATAGAGCTCTTCTGCAGCCTTAGTAAAACTTAAATGACGCGCAGCCGCTTCAAAGGCTTTTAATGCGTTTAATGGAGGTACCCGTCTTGACATAATAACCAAGCTTAGAATTAGTTTTTCTTATGCGTGAGATTATATACATCATATAAGTTTGTGTATATTAAAGGCATAAAAAAAGCGACCTGAGTCGCTTTTTAATAAACATCATGCTTAATTATAAATCGCTTGCACTTGTATCAAGTGGGGCAAAGCTTTTAATTAAATCATCAACCGCTTTCATTTGCGTTAAGTACCCTTCTAACTTACTAAGCGCTAGCGCACATGGGCCATCACATTTAGCTTCGTTAGGGTTTGGATGCGCCTCAATAAATAAACCTGCAATACCTAGCGCCATACCGCTACGTGCAAGCTCTGCTGCTTGTGCACGACGACCATCAGCAGAGTCAGCTCGTCCACCAGGGCGTTGTAGCGCATGTGTTGCATCAAAAATAACAGGCGCCATTGCTTTCATGTCATCCATACCCAGCATATCAACCACTAGGTTGTTGTAACCAAAGCTAGAACCACGCTCACAAAGTGCGATGTTATTATTACCCGCTTCATTAAATTTAGTAATGATATGGCGCATTTCATGCGGCGCTAAAAACTGTGGTTTTTTCACGTTAATAATTGCACCTGTTTTAGCCATCGCCACAACTAAATCTGTTTGACGTGCTAAAAAGGCTGGTAACTGAATTACATCAACAACTTCAGCAACAGGTGCTGCTTGATGCGGTTCATGTACATCAGTAATAAGCGGTATGTTGAAAGTCTTTTTAATCTCTTCAAATATTTTTAAACCTTCTTCCATACCAGGACCACGGTACGAATTGATTGAAGAACGGTTAGCCTTATCAAATGACGCTTTAAATACATAAGGAATATTGAGTTTCGTCGTAACTTCTACGTAATGCTCTGCAACACGCATTGCTAAATCACGAGATTCTAATACGTTAATACCACCAAACAATACAAACGGTTTGTTGTTTGCTAGTTCAATTTCATTAATTTTAATAATTTGGTCTTTCATTTAAATTCCTTACGGTGCAACTGCTTGCATCATTAATCCACAAATATAAGCCATATAAGTACCCACACCATAGCCCAGTACAGCTAACAGGACACCAACAGGCGCAAGCGAAGGGTGAAATGCTGATGCTACAACAGGTGCAGACGCTGCACCGCCCACATTAGCCTGCGAGCCCACTGCCATATAAAATAACGGTGCTTTAATTAGTTTAGCTACTACTAACATTATGCTTGCATGCACTAACATCCAAATGGCACCAACTAAAAATAACCCTGGGTTATTAAAAATAGCGGTTACATTCATATGCAAACCAATCGATGCAACTAAAATATACAAAAAGCTAGAGGCTACTTTTGAAGCGCCAAACGCTTCTATTTGTCTAACTTTAGTAAACGATAAGCCTATGCCAATCGTTGTTGATATAACAATTAGCCAAAAGAATTTACTGTTTAAGCTGTATTCTTTTGCCCATTCATAAGTAGTGCCAAAGTACGGACCTAAAAAGTCAGCACAAAAATGCGCTAAACCGGTTATACCAAATGCAATTGCAAGCAGCGTCATATAATCGTTAAGAGTAGGAATACGGGCATGTTCAGCGTGATAGGCTTCAACACGTTTTTTTAAATCTTCAATTGCGCTTGTATCAGCACCCGTAGCTGCATCAATCTTTTTATGGTTTGCTGCCATTAACAATAAAACAGCCATCCAAATATTCGCGACTATTACATCTACTGTAATCATTACAGAAAATATATCACCACCAACTTCAAACATCTCTTTCATTGATGCTTGGTTAGCACCACCGCCAATCCAGCTACCCGCAACGGTTGTCATACCGCGCCATACTGCATCGGGCCCATGACCACCAACAATACTTGGGTCAAATGCACTCACTACTAAAATAGCTAATGGCCCACCAATAACAATGCCCAATGTACCCACTAAAAACATAATGAGCGCTTTAGGGCCTAAGTTAATAATAGCTTTTAAATCAATACTAATGGTAAGCAGTATTAAACAAGCAGGCAGTAAGTAGCGCGAAGCCACATAATAAACATTGGATTTATTACCGTCTACAATACCAAAGGTATTTAATAACGAAGGTAAAAAGTAACACAGTAGTAAAGCAGGTACGTATTTATAAAATCGTTTTAAAGCTGGACGCTCACTGTTTGAGGTTTTAAAAATAAACCCCAAAATAATAGCAAGCAAACCAAGCACAACGGCATCATTTGTAATTAATGCGCTTTGAGTTTCAACCATAATTATTCCTATTCTTAATGGTGCGTTTTATTATTATCTTCTAGTTCTTCTATTTGGTGTTGAATAATCTCTATTGCAGGATCGTCCGGACACTCATCGACAAAAAACTGTAAATCATCACGTGCCATTTTAGGGCAACCGAGCTGATTTAATAAGTAACCTCTGTCGCGTCTCTCATACGGGTCGTCGCCTATTAGCTCCATTAGCATCTCTACACAGGTCAAAGCATGACCAAATTTGTTTTCGCTAATGAAAGACCATTTTTGCTGAGCTAAAAATAGCTTATATACTTCGTCATCAAAAATTAACTCTAAAGGCTCTTGTTCTTGCCCATCATCTTCATCTGCGTTTTCAGGGATGATATACCAGCTTTGTTGCCCGCTGCTTGGCTCAATTATGTAGCCCTCTTCATCACTTATCGCCACATGAACACCAACATCACCCAGCGTAAGACTAAGATTTGCATCAAAGTTAGCTTGTTGTAAAAAGTGACAAAGTATAATTGCAAGCGTTGTTGGTGAGCCACTACGCATAGAAAGCGTATAGCTTAATGTATTTAATTTGTATTCTGGCACTTTTAAGCCTGAGGCACTAAATAGCCAATCGCTGTAAAACATATCTAATAATTTTTCGAAGCGATCGTGCTCATCACTCACTTTTAAACACAGCGCTGAAATTTGCTGTTCAAAGTCAGTTAAAGTTTCATAACATGGTGTTAAATCTATCTGAGGGTCCCATTTTGACTCTGCTTTAATACAGCGGTAAATCGCTGGAGGTGTAAATTCATCGTAAGCATCATCAAGATAAGATTCATCGTGTTCGTCAAACCCGAGGGTAGTCATTAATACTGCAACATTTTAGAAAACGAAGGCGTAGTTTACCTAACTTTAAAGCTATATACCAATATAGAGATGTTTTTGAATATTTTCTGAGAGGGAGTCGTATTTGAGCTTTATAAAACAGCTATAAAGCTCAAATAGTCAGGTATTACTTAAAGCAAAAAAGCTGATTTAGACGTCGCTAAATAACCTATCGCTAAAATAACAGCAGTGTTAACTAAAACGTAAGCAACTTTAGCCGTCATTTTAGTTTGTCTGGCGCTTTTAGCCCCAATACCAATATATATAACCACTAAAACTATTTTTTCTAATAGCCAATATTGTTCAAACGGGTTAATTTTGGCCATAAATATAAGCGTAAGTGCAGACACTAATAACAAAGTATCTATACTATGACTACCAATCATTACCGCTTTATTTTTTGCTAATTTACCACTGCCCATTCGCGAAAATGCGCGAACATAAAATAAAATCACACTCAACATCGCAATTGCCATGTGTGAATGCTTTACTGCTAAATAATCCATATGCCCCTGTACTTCTGTTTTATAAAAATTTAATCAGGAAAACGGTTAAGAACCGCTTCTAACTCATCAAGCTTCTCGTTAAATACTTCAACCAATTTTGGTTCAAAGTGTGTGCCTTTTTGAGCGTTAATTTCATCAACTACGTTTTGCAGTGTCCAAGGTTCTTTATAGCATCGTTTATGGCGAAGTGCATCGTATACATCAGCAAGTGCAACTATACGACCAAATACATTAATTGCGTTTCCGCTTAAACCTTGTGGGTAACCAGAGCCATCCCATTTTTCATGATGCTCTTTTGCAATAATTGCGCCTGCACTAACAATCTCATGCGGCGAGTCTTTTAAAATAGTATAGCCTTTATCAGTATGGGTTTTCATCACTTCCCATTCTTGGGCGTCTAACTTTGCTGGTTTATTTAATACCGCATCAGGAATGCCCACTTTGCCTACATCATGAAGAGGCGACGCCAACCTTACTAAATCAGCATCATGCTTAGATAAGCCATACCCTTGTGCCAATATATGACAAATATGTGCTACACGCTTAACATGATTACCCGTTTCTGTTGAGCGTTGCTCTACCGCTTCACTTAACCTGTAAACAAGCTCTTGTTGCGTTGCTTCTATCTCAGACTGAAGTTGTACATTTTCAAACGCAAGTTGCACGTTTTGAGAAAAAATCTTAATTAAATGGCGCTGAGTATCCGTTAAATCCTTTGGAATACCTGATATAAATAGCATCGAATTATGATTGTACTCACTGCTACAATACGCAAATAAGTAGTTATCTTTATAAATAATGCTTTTTTCATTAAGCGCCTGATGACATGCACTTAACTGTTCAGCTTGTAATACCTCATCGAGCTCTTTACCTTCACTTTTTTCAAAGTCACCCGTACCCGAGCAAACAATTAATTTTTTATTATTTTGTGCTTCAGGATTTTGCGCAACTAAAGTAGTTGCATACATAGCTTGATCAGCAATACCGAGTAAAGAAGTTAACTGCTGCATAACGCCTTCAATAAAGTGCTCTATTGAATGCGCAGAAAAAATATCACGGGACGCTATAATTATTTTCTCAAGCCCCTCGCGTGACTGCTCAATCGAAATAATATCCCGATACGAACGCAGGCTCGACATAATAACAGTAAATAACTTTTGAGCCGTTAGCTCTGTTTTAGATTTGTAATCGTTAATATCATAATTAATAATTACTTGTCGTTCAGGTGCTTGACCAGGTTGACCCGTTCTTAAAATAATTCGAATATGATTATTTTTAGCTTCTTCACGAATAAACTTAGCAACTTGCAAACCGGCATCATCGGTCTCCATTACTACATCAAGTAGTACAATGGCTGCATCTGGATGCTCTTTCACAAGCTCTTTTGCTTCAGCACCTGAGTACGCACTAATAAATTCTAAGCGTTTATTTTGAAACTCAAAATCACTCAACGCTAGTTTTGTAACAGCATGAACTTCAGGTTCATCATCAACGATTAATACTTTCCAGGTACCGAGTTCAATCTCATTGATTGCTTCTTCTGGCTCATCTGAAAATAAAAAATCACCCATCATAGTCGAAATTCCTTCATGGCATTATTTAACGCACTAGCAGGCAATTATTATTCTTTAGGGCCACTGTGCAAACGTTACACGGTCATTATCACCAAAGTCTTTCACTGTTTTAATATTCACAAATGCCATTTTTTTGAAAAAATGACGAACAGCTTCACCTTGCTCAAAACCGTGTTCTATTAAAAGATAGCCACTAGATAACAAATAGTCACGTGATTGTGTAATTATTTGTTTAATATCAGACATTCCACAATCATCAGCTACTAATGCCGACAAAGGCTCAAAGCGCACATCGCCCTGATTTAAATGTATATCACTGCTTTCAATATAAGGTGGGTTAGTGACAATTAGGTTGAATTTCTCACCATGTAACTCGCTAAACCAGTTGCTTTGCTTAACGTGTACATTATTAATTGCCAATCGCTGCTGGTTACGTGTAGCCAGTGCAACTGCATCGCTTACTCTATCTACTGCAATAATTTGCCAATTAGGCATTTCACTACCCAATGCCAGCGCTATTGCACCAGTACCCGTGCCTAAATCAAGCACTTTAGCTGTAGCAGGTACAGCCACTTCAAGTGCTTGTTCTACTAACGTTTCGGTATCTGGTCGAGGTATTAAAGTTGTTGCGTTAACTTCAAGCGATAAGCTCCAAAATTCACGTTGCCCCGTAATATGTGCAACAGGTTCACCGTTTAAACGTCTTTGGCAAAAGGTATTAAATTGCTGTTGTTGTTCGGCATTAAGCGCATGCTCTGGCCAAGTAAAAAGGTAACTGTGAGGTTTTTGAAGAATATGTAGAAGTAAAACTTGTGCGTCTAATTTAGCACTTTCGCTGCTAGGTGCTAATAAATTAGCGCCTGCAGCAATAGCTTGTTCAAGAGTTTGGCTCACGATTACTCGTCGCCCATAGCCGCTAATAAGTCAGCTTGATGTTCTTGCATTAATGGGTCAATAACGCAGCTTAAATCACCCGCTACCACTTCATTCAAACGATAAAGTGTTAAGTTAATACGGTGATCGGTAATACGACCTTGTGGGTAGTTATAAGTACGGATACGTTCAGAACGATCGCCACTACCTACTAAGTCACGACGTTCAGATGCTTCTGCCGCATGGCGCTTTTCATCTTCAGCCTGTTGCAAACGTGCTGCAAGTACTGACATCGCTTTAGCACGGTTTTTATGCTGTGAACGCTGATCCTGACACTCAACAACAACACCGGTAGGTATATGTGTAAGTCGAATAGCAGAATCTGTTTTATTAACGTGCTGACCACCTGCGCCTGATGCACGAAATGTATCAACTTTTAAATCTGCGGTATTAATTTGTATCGCTTCGGCCTCTGGTACTTCCGCCATTACCGCAACAGTACATGCAGAGGTATGAACTCGCCCTTGTGACTCAGTTTCTGGCACACGTTGTACGCGGTGTACACCTGATTCAAACTTTAATTGACCGTAAACGCCTTCGCCACTAATATTTGCAATAACTTCTTTGTAGCCACCGTGCTCACCTTCATTGGTGCTCACAACTTCTACTTTCCATTTTTTAGTTTCTGCATAGCGGCTGTACATACGGAATAAGTCGCCAGCAAAAATAGCCGCTTCATCACCGCCTGTTCCAGCGCGTACTTCAACAAACACGTTATTGTTATCTCGCGGATCTTTTGGCAACATTAATACTTGAATTTGATCTTCAATTACCAAAATTTGTGCTTTAGCTTCTTTATATTCTTCTTGCGCCATTTCACGCATTTCAGGGTCAGAATCTTTAAGCATTTCTTCTGCACTGGCTAAATCATCTTGCGTTTCTTTGTAAGTTAAAAACGTTTTTACAATCTCTTCAAGCTCAGAGTATTCTTTTGAAAGCCCACGAAAACGATTTTGATCACTAATGACCGACGGGTCGCTTAGTAGCGCTTGTACTTCTTCGTAACGCTCTACTAAGGTTTCTAATTTATTATAAACAGACTCTTTCATTTAACGGTTATTCCTGATCAATACCTAACATTTTTTTCAACTGGTTTAGCTGCGCCACTTCACCTTTTTTCGCTGCGTCTTGTATTGCACGGGTAGGCGCGTGCATTAAGCGATTGGTTAATTTATTGGCGAGCTCTAATATAATTTTTTCTGCATCTTTACCTGTATTTAGCTGACTAACAGCACGCTCTACAAGTTCTGACTTAATTGTTTGTACATCATTTCGATAATGGCGGATTAAATCTACCGAATCGAGTGAGCGCATCCACATTGCAAATTCTTTGGTGCGTTCAGTAATAATTATTTGCGCTTGCTGTGCAGCTTGCTCACGCGCTGCCATATTCTCGCTTACAATGGTTTGTAAGTCATCAACGGAATATAAATAGGCAGCATCTAGCTCACCTACTTGGCTTTCTATGTCGCGCGGAACCGCAATATCTATAAATAGCATAGGCTTGTGACGGCGCTGCTTAAGCGCTTGCTCAACCACCCCTTTACCAATAATAGGTAAAGTACTGGCGGTAGAACTAATGACTATATCGGCTTCATGTAAACGTTCTGGTAACTGTGCAAGTGCGATAACATCTGCCGACACTTCATCAGCAAGACTGCGAGCACGTTCAATTGTTCTATTCGCGACCGTTATTTTTTTAGGCTCATTTTGATATAAATGTTTAGCAACCAGTTCAATGGTTTCACCAGCACCAATCAATAGCACATTGGTTTGATCAAGCTTGCCATAAATATGTTTTGCTAAGTTAACAGCCGCAAATGCAACCGACACGGCACTTGCGCCTATATTTGTTTCAGTGCGAACTTGTTTTGCTACCGAAAAGGTTTTTTGAAACAACCTATCAAAAGTAACCCCTATTGCATCGTGGGTTTTAGCACTAAAAAACGATTGCTTTATTTGCCCTAAAATTTGCGGCTCGCCTAATACAAGAGAATCCAACCCACACGCTACGCGCATTAAGTGGTTAATGGCGTCATTACCTTCATGGCAGTATATATTGCTGCTCAGTTCATGTTCATCCAAACCATGGAAACTGGCAAGCCACGTTAACAGTGTTTGGGAATTTTGCTGAGCGAGGCTACAATAGATCTCGGTTCGATTACAGGTAGACACAATAACCGCTTCATTAAAGTCGGCATGGCCACTTAATTGTTGCAACGCCTCTGAAATTTGCTCAGGCGAAAAAGCCACTTTTTCACGTAATTCTACGGATGCGGTTTTGTGATTTATACCTAGTGCTATTATGGTCATATTTGCCAAATATTGCTGAGCCCTACTTCAAAGGCGGTAATTTTACCAAAAATCAGCGGAATATGGAAAGTAAGGAACAACATTTGATTCGACAATATTTGATTTTATTCATGTTTTTTTTATTATTAGGTGGCTGTGCCCATCAAATTGATACAAAAACAACACTTTATGATGATTGGAAGCCACGTTTAGCTGCTCAAAAAACTTGGCAGGTCGAGGGTAAACTCGCGTTTATAAGCCCAGAAGAGCGTCAATCTGCAAACTTAAATTGGCAGCAAACAACAAATTCCAATAATTTAATACTGACTACTTTTATTGGTACGCGCATTTTGTCGCTTAAACAAACAGCAAATGGTGCTGAATTAGAGTTTGACGGCGATGAGTACTTTGATACTAATGCTGCAGAGCTTTTAAAGCGTTTAACGGGTTTTACGCTCCCTGTTGATAACGCCGATAACTGGCTTAAGGGCACCATTGACGATCAAAGTTTAGTCGTTGATGAACTAGGTCGTGCAAAGCAAGTATTATGGTTTGATAATACAGGCAAGAAATGGCAAATAGATTACGGCACTTACGTACAAAACGCAGGTTACTGGTTACCAACTAAACTGACGTTAAAGCATCAACAAATAAAAATAAAAATTCAACTCTACGATTGGCAGTTTAAATAAGTATGAATAACAAAACCTCTTTTTCACTTATTGCCCCGGCAAAACTCAATTTATTTTTACATATTAATGCTCGCCGAGAAGATGGCTATCATGAACTAGAAACCTTATTTACTTTTTTAAATTTTGGTGATGAGTTGCATTTTGAGCTAACAACAGACGGTGGTATTTCTGTCGGTGGTGATACTAAAGACATACCCCTAAATGATAATCTCATCTATAAAGCAGCTTTATTATTACAAACACACTGTAAAACCTCTTTGGGTGTAAAAATAAATTTAATTAAACGCTTACCGATGGGCGGAGGTGTTGGAGGTGGTTCATCCGACGCCGCAAGTACTTTATTAGCCCTAAATAAATTATGGAAATTAGAACTAAATTTAGAAATCCTAGCCCAATTAGGACTTAAATTAGGGGCTGATGTTCCGGTGTTCATACAAGGGCAAAGCGCCATAGCGCATGGTATTGGTGAGAAATTACACCAGGTAAAACTTGAACAAAAATGGTACTGCGTTGTACACCCAAACCAACATGTAAGTACCGCAAAAATATTTACACATCCAGATTTAAAACGCGACACACCAAAAATAATAGGCGATTGGAAACACCATACTTTAACCAACGATTGTGAGCCTTTAGTTAAAAAGCTTTGCCCCGAGGTTGAAAAAACCCTCCAGTGGTTGCTAAAATACGCACCGTCGAAGATGACCGGAACAGGTTCATGTTGTTTTGTCGAATTTGCTAGTCAAGTTCAAGCACAAGATGTACTTGAAAATCTCCCCCATACTTGGCAGGGTTTTGTGGCTTCAAGCGCAAATGTCTCACCTGCTCATACGGAGTTAACCGCCATATTCGATCAATGAAGTAACGTACAAGTAATCATAAGTTAACTCGCAGTGGTATTTATCATTGCTCGTTAGTCCAAATATTCAGTGCCTGAGGAACCCTACCGTGCCTGACATGAAGCTCTTCGCTGGTAACGCAACACCTGAGTTAGCTCAAAAAGTTGCAAAACGTTTATATATTGAATTAGGCGATGCTGTTGTTGGCCGTTTTAGCGACGGTGAGATCAGTGTTCAAATAAATGAAAATGTTCGTGGCTCGGACGTTTTTATCTTGCAATCAACCTGTGCCCCTACAAACGATAACCTAATGGAACTTATCGTTATGGTTGATGCTCTACGTCGTGCATCTGCAGGTCGTATTACTGCCGTCATTCCTTATTTTGGTTATGCGCGCCAAGACCGTCGTGTACGTTCTGCCCGTGTTCCAATTACCGCTAAAGTTGTTGCCGATTTCTTATCAAGCGTTGGTGTTGACCGTGTTCTTACGGTTGATTTACACGCTGAACAAATCCAAGGCTTCTTTGATGTACCAGTAGACAACGTATTTGGCAGCCCTGTATTACTTGAAGATATGAAAGAACGCGACTTTGAAGACGTCGTTGTTGTATCTCCAGATATTGGTGGTGTTGTACGCGCACGTGCAATTGCAAAACTACTAAACGATACCGATTTAGCAATCATTGATAAACGTCGCCCTCAAGCAAACGTTTCTCAAGTAATGCACATTATTGGTGACGTTGAAGGTCGTGATTGTATTATCGTAGATGATATGATTGATACCGGTGGTACGTTATGTAAAGCCGCAGAAGCACTTAAAGAACATGGCGCTAAACGCGTATTTGCATACGCAACGCACCCTATTCTTTCAGGTAAAGCAGCAGAAAACTTACGTGACTCGATGATTGACGAAGTAATTGTAACTGACTCAATTCCGCTATCTGACGAGCTTAAAGCCCTTGATAAAATTAAGGTACTTACGCTTGCTGACATGTTAGCAGAGACTATTCGTCGTATTAGTAACGAAGAATCTATCTCAGCGATGTTTGAACACTAAAATTAAACATTCCTGAGTATAAAAGCGCCTTTTGGCGCTTTTTTTGTAAGCGATGTTTATTTTGTCTGGGCGTGGTGGTATGATAGCGCGCCTTTTGGCTAGGGACCTTGGTCGCAAAGGCCCTACACATTTTAATAACTGGAGACATCATGTCTAACAAAACTTATACATATAACGCTGAACTTCGCGTAGAAACTGGTACTGGTGCGAGCCGCCGCCTACGTCGCGAAGACAAAGTTCCTGCAATCCTTTACGGAGCTGACAAAGAAGCTTTATCTCTTACTTTTGCTCATAAAGATATGATCAAAGCACAAGAAGACGAAGGTTTTTACACGCATATCCTTACGCTTAACGTAGATGGCGAAGCTGTTGAAGTAATCTTAAAAGATATCCAACGTCACCCATTCAAGCCTAAGCTTACTCACCTTGATTTCCAACGTGTAGATGCTACTCATAAATTTCAAACTAAAGTTCCTCTTCACTTCATCGGTGAAGATATTGTAACTAAAGCTGGCGCAACTGTTGTTCACCAGTTAACTGAAGTTGAAATTACGTGTCTTCCAAAAGCACTTCCAGAATTCATTGAAGTAGATGTTTCTAAGTTTGTTGTTGGCGATTCTGTTCATATTTCTGACCTTACTTTCCCTAAAGGCGTTAGCTCTGTAGATTTAGGTAAAGGCGAAGGCCATGATCAGTCTATCCTGACTATCAAAGCAAACAAAGCAGCTCCAGTTGAAGACGACGCTGCAGCAGCAGAATAATTTTTAAGGTCTCGCAACCTTGAATTCTATTCAAATGCTTGTGGGCCTGGCTAATCCAGGCCCCGAATACGCAAACACACGCCACAATGCAGGTGCTTGGTTCATCGAGCAAATCGCTGCACGCTACAACTGCACCCTAAAATACGATCCTAAATATCACGGCCTTACAGGCAAAGTGATCATTCAAGGCCAAGAATTCAAATTATTGATCCCCACTACTTACATGAATTTAAGTGGTAAAGCGGTCGGTAGTTTAGCTAATTTTTTCAAAATCCCTGTCGAGGACATTTTAGTTGCCCATGACGAATTGGATTTAGACCCAGGCGTTGCCAAGTTAAAAAAAGGCGGCGGGCATGGCGGTCATAATGGTTTAAAAGACATTATTGCAAAAATGGCAAATCAAAAAGACTTTATGCGCTTGCGCATTGGTGTAGGTCATCCGGGGCATCGTGAAATGGTTACTGGTTGGGTGCTTGGAAAAGCGGCCAAAGCAGACCAAGAAAAAATGGATGCTGCTGTTGATGAAGCAGTTCGTTGCATGGAAATACTTGCAAAAGATGGTGTGTTAAAAGCACAAAACAGACTACATTCGTTTAAACCCTAGTAACTTGGGTCCAAGTACACCGTTTAAACGAATTCTAAACAAGGTATCTTACTATGGGTTTTAAATGTGGCATCGTTGGCTTGCCTAACGTTGGTAAATCAACGCTTTTCAATGCACTAACTAAAGCGGGTATTGAAGCCGCTAACTTTCCTTTTTGTACCATTGAGCCTAATACAGGTGTGGTACCTGTGCCAGATCCTCGTCTAGACGAACTTGCTAAAATAGTTAATCCTCAACGAGTTCTTACCACCAGTATGGAATTTGTAGACATTGCAGGCTTAGTAAAAGGCGCATCTAAAGGTGAAGGCCTTGGTAACCAGTTTTTAGCTAACATTCGTGAAACCGATGCAATTGGCCACGTAGTTCGCTGTTTTGAAGATGAAAACATCATCCACGTAGCAGGCACTATTGACCCTGCTGACGATATTGACGTAATCAACACTGAGTTAGTACTTGCTGATATGGATAGCGCTGAAAAAGCCCTTTTCCGTAATTCAAAAAAAGCAAAAGGTGGCGATAAAGACGCTAAAGAGCAAAATGCTGTACTTGAAAAAGTAAAAGTGCATCTTGACGAAGGCTTAACTTTACGTGGTCTAGCACTAACTAAAGAAGAAAAAGCAGCAATCAGCTCTATTAACTTCTTAACAATTAAACCAACAATGTATATTGCAAACGTTGCTGAAGATGGTTTTGAAAATAACCCATACCTTGACCGCGTACGCGCTATTGCCGCAGCTGAAGATGCGATTGTTGTTCCTGTATGTGCCGCTATCGAGTCTGAGCTTTCAGAACTAGATGACGAAGACAAGCTAGAGTTTATGGCTGATCTTGGTCTAGAAGAGCCAGGTCTTAACCTTGTTATTCGTGGTGGTTATGAATTACTACAATTACAAACTTATTTCACAGCTGGCGTAAAAGAAGTACGCGCATGGACAATCCCTGTAGGTGCAACAGCACCACAAGCAGCGGGTAAAATCCATACCGACTTCGAGCGTGGCTTTATCCGTGCGCAAACTATTGCTTTTGACGACTTTGTTGCCTTTAAAGGTGAGAGTGGCGCAAAAGAAGCAGGTAAGATGCGTCAAGAAGGTAAAGAGTACATTGTTAAAGATGGCGATGTAATGAACTTCTTGTTCAACGTATAAGTACAAATTAAACCAATTTCACTTGGTAATAATTTTTAAAGGCTCGTTTTTACGAGCCTTTTTTGTATTTAAGCATTATAAAAATAATAATTAGCCTCAACTAGTCTATCTTTGTAATATCGCTTAATTAAAGAAGTACAGGGTTAATTAAGATTCCGCGCCTTAAAGGCAGCTAAAAAAACAGCATTTTTATTAAATTTTAGCCTGTTAGCTTAATTTTCCTGCAAACAAACACAGTTAAGTGTTTTTTTGCAAAAAAGGTGTTGACGAATTTGGGTCATATCAGCATAATACGCCCCGCACTCAGCGATGAAGTGCTAACAAAAAAAGATGGCTAAGTAGCTCAGCTGGTTAGAGCACATCACTCATAATGATGGGGTCACAGGTTCAAATCCCGTCTTAGCCACCATTATTTTTTTGTTGCTCAATGAAGAGTTTAAAATAACTACCTTGTGTGCGGGAGTGGCGGAATTGGTAGACGCGCTGGATTTAGGTTCCAGTATCTTAGGATGTGAGAGTTCAAGTCTCTCCTTCCGCACCATAATTCTTGATAAGAATTAAAACTATCAATTGTTATTGTTGGGATATCGCCAAGCGGTAAGGCACCAGGTTTTGATCCTGGCATTCCCAGGTTCAAATCCTGGTATCCCAGCCAACAATGGCTAAGTAGCTCAGCTGGTTAGAGCACATCACTCATAATGATGGGGTCACAGGTTCAAATCCCGTCTTAGCCACCATTTCTTCTTTTAGAAATGGCTCTGCAAGAGTTAAATTGCAGCTCAATGAAGAGTTTAAAATAACTACCTGTACTTTATTGTACAAACGATGCGGGAGTGGCGGAATTGGTAGACGCGCTGGATTTAGGTTCCAGTAACTTCGGTTGTGAGAGTTCAAGTCTCTCTTTCCGCACCAT
>NZ_JADYWR010000033.1:0-31696 GCF_015864705.1 Pseudoalteromonas sp. NGC95 | reverse complement strand
GCGTCGACAACTTGTAATTTAAAGCCTAATGAATAATCTCGTTGTGTTCGTTTGATCGGTGTATTATTTGACTTGGTCATAATAAATCCTAAATGTGTAAACACATTTCAGGACGAGACAATTAGCATGAAAAAGCCGTTAATAATTATGCATTATTAACGGCTTTTTTAATTTTTTGAGAAAAGTGATTACTTCACTTCTTTACCCGCTGCTTGTTGATCAGCATGGTAGCTTGAACGCACAAACGGGCCAGAAGCCGCGTGAGTAAAGCCAATTTCGTCTGCATACGCTTTTAAGCCGTCAAACTCTACTGGTGGCACGTAGCGTTTAACCGGTAAGTGATGCTTAGATGGTTGTAGATATTGGCCTACAGTTAGCATGTCAACGTTGTGTGCACGTAAATCGCGAAGCACTTCTTCAATTTCGCTAATTTCTTCACCTAAACCTACCATTAAGCCTGATTTAGTTTTTACTTCTGGGTGAGCTTCTTTAAAGCGGCGAAGTAATTCTAATGACCATTTGTAGTCAGCACCTGGGCGAGCTAGTTTGTATAAACGTGGCGCAGTTTCAAGATTGTGGTTAAACACATCTGGTGGCGTCTCGATTAATATCTCTAGTGCGCGGTCCATACGACCACGAAAATCAGGTACTAAAATTTCGATAGTAATAGTTGGGTTATGTTTACGAATCTCGCGAATACAATCGGCAAAATGCTGTGCACCACCATCACGTAAATCATCACGATCAACTGAAGTGATTACAACGTAGCTTAGCTTCATATCTTTAATAGTAAGTGCTAGCTTTTCAGGTTCAGTGGCATCAGGTTTTAATGGGCGACCATGAGCAACATCACAAAATGGGCAACGACGAGTACAAATAGCACCTAAAATCATAAAGGTAGCTGTACCGTGGTTAAAACATTCAGATAGGTTAGGGCACGAAGCCTCTTCACATACCGAGTGTAAGCCATGCTTACGTAGCGCTTTTTTAATGCCGTCAATGCGATCGGTTGATTTAGGTAAGCGAATTTTTAACCATTCTGGCTTACGCAACATTTCAGTTTTTTCTGTAGGTAAAACTTTTACTGGGATCAACGCCATTTTTTCTGCGTCGCGTAGTTTTACACCTGGTTCCATTTTGACTGGTTTATTCATTCGTTTTCAAACCCTTCAGTATGCTTAACCTGTGTTGCATTAAGCTTCTTGATCATGTGTTTCACCAATCCTTCACCTGCACTTTCTAGGTTTTGAGGACCATCTAATTCTTTAGTTTGCACCATATTCATGCCCGCATAACCACATGGGTTAATGCGTAAAAATGGACTTAGGTCCATGTTAACATTTAATGCTAAGCCATGAAACGAGCAACCACGACGAACCCTTAACCCAAGGGATGCAATTTTGCTGTCGTTAACGTAAACACCGGGTGCATCAGCTTTAGCATAAGCTTCAATACCATACTCGGCGAGTGATTCAATAATGCACTCTTCAAGCCATGTAACCAATTCACGTACACCAATCTTTAAACGACGTAGATTAAATAATACATACATCATTTGCTGGCCAGGGCCGTGATAAGTTACTTGTCCGCCACGGTCAACTTTAATCACCTCAATGTCGCCAGGAGCTAGTAAGTGTTCGTCCTTACCAGCCTGACCTTGGGTGAATACACTCTCGTGCTCTACAAGCCAAATTTCATCTGGCGTATTTTCATCACGGGTGTCGGTAAAGTCCTGCATTTTTTGCCAAATTGGCATATAACGCTGACGACCCAGTTGGCGTACGATCAAAGTGTTTTCGTTCACAACAAATCTCAACTATGGCTTAAAGCATGTGGCGTACGTCATCAATATTGCTGATCACGTTGTAAATTTCTTCAATGTGTTTGCCACTAGTAACCGTTGCTACAAGGCTTACTGACTCGTAATTACCTTTGCTGCTTGGTTTTACTTTAGGGGCGTAATCGCCAGGTGCTATTGGTTGTAACTTAGCTAAAATTTGATCAGTTAAGTTTACATTAGCTAAACCCATTATTCTGAATGTAAATGGGCAAGGGTACTCTAGGTACTCATCAAATTTAGTATCTTTAACAGGTTGAACCACGACGGTGACTCCTCATACAAAAGTGTGGACTCTATGCAAGCTTGAAGCTTAATACAGATAGGTAATTAGCAGTCTTGCTTATATGGGGCGCATTCTAACATTTTTCAAGCAAAAAAAAACGCCTCACAGTGGAGACGTTTAAATTAGTTACCCTAGTTAATAGGGGAGCTATAAATTACTGCATGATCTGTAAACGTAAGTAATCATAAATTTTGCTAAAGAAGCTGCCTTCTTCCACTTCTTCAAGTGTTACTAGTGGGTATTGAGCAATATCTTCGCCCTCTAGTTGTAAGAATAACGTACCTACTTTAGTACCTTTAGCAAGTGGTGCTTCAAGTGTGTTATCTAGCTCAAAGTTAGCTTTAAGGTTTTTATGCTGACCACGTGGGATAGTAATCGGTGTATCTTCTAAAATACCTAAAGATACATTTTCTTTGTTACCCATCCAAATACGTTGTTCTGCAAAGCTATCGCCTGCTTTGTACGGAGTAATTGTTTCATAAAAACGAAAACCATAGTTAAGTAGTTTTTTACTTTCTACTTTACGAGCTCGTTCGCTGGTAGTACCCATAACAACAGCAATTAAACGCATATCGTTTTTAGTTGCTGAGGTAACTAGGCTGTAGCCAGCTTCTGATGTATGACCAGTTTTAATACCGTCAACATCTAAGCTTTCGTCCCACAATAATGAGTTACGGTTATATTGCTTAATGCCGTTATAAGTAAACGATTTTTGCTTATAAAGTGCATATTCATCTGGCACATCACGAATAAGTGCAGCACCAAGTGTCGCCATATCGCGAGGCGTTGTGAAGTGCTCGTCAGTATCAAGGCCGTGGCTGTTGATAAAGTGGCTGTTGCTCATACCTAATTTAGCAGCATGGGCATTCATTAAATCAGCAAATGCGCTTTCGCTTCCAGCAATATGCTCAGCCATTGCAACACATGCATCATTACCTGATTGGATAATAATACCGTGGTTAAGCTGATCAACACTAATTTGCTTACCTACTTCAATAAACATCTTTGAAGATTCTGGGAAGTTTTTAGCCCATGCTTTTTCGCTTACCGTTACCATATCGGTAGTGGCAATATTACCTGCTTTAATTTCAGTACCAATTACATAACTGGTCATCATTTTAGTTAAACTTGCAGGTGCTAGCTGTGTATCGGCTTCACCTTCAGCAATAACTTTACCTGTTGTAAAGTCGACTAAAAAATAACCTTTTGCATTAACTTGAGGTGGTGCCGGAATAATTTGGGCGCTGGCTGAAAATACGGCGGCTGTACAAACTAGGCCGCATACACCTTTGAGGATTTTATGTTTAATAGATTTCATCATACTCATTAATGGTTAAAGTTAAAGATTCGCGTTACGCCATTCTAAAGGTCTTACTGAGTGTAAAGCAAGAACGCGTTTTGAAATTGATTTTGTTTTAATTTTTTTAATACTTCGTCTGCATGAGGGGTATCTTTTATTGGCCCTAAATGCAGTCTGTAAATGTCGTCTTTTTGAACGATATTTGTTGGTAATTTGTATTGCTCTCGCAATGTGCTGGCAAGCGCTTCAATATTAGCAAGTGTACTACCTGCAGCTACCTGAATATAGGTTTGACGCGCAGTTGCGCCCGCAAGCGTAACGGCTTCTAGCTTAACCTTTGCTGTACCATGGGTGTAATAGCCAAGCTTGTAAGCGGCTGCGTACGAAAGGTCAATTATTCTATCGTCATGAAACGGGCCCCGATCGTTCACGCGTACGATTACCGATTTACCATTTGCTGTATTGGTTACTTTAACAAAGCTAGGTAGTGGCAGCGTTTTATGCGCTGCGGTCATGGCAAACATATCATACGTTTCACCATTTGAAGTGTGATAACCATGAAATTTACGACCATACCAAGAGGCAATGCCTTCTTCACTAAAGCCTGTTTCATCAAGCATGGGTGAATAACTTTTACCAAGCACTGTATATGGGCGACTAGCGCTGGCGCTTTTAGTTACTTCGGTAACTATAGCGTCTTGCATCTCAAGTGTAGTCGGGGCTCTAAGTGGTGCTGCATCATGGCGCATGCTATAACGGCTACTTGAGCCGCTACTACAAGCACTTAAAAGTAAAATTAATAATGTAGTAAATATAAACTGATTTGCGTGTCGCATTATTTTAAAAGCATCCTTTTATCTGTCGCGATTGACATAATAATGCCAAATCCTGCCATTAACGTCACCATCGATGTACCACCATAACTAATCAGTGGTAAAGGTACGCCTACAACAGGTAATAAACCCGATACCATGCCTATGTTTACAAATACGTACACAAAAAAGGTGAGGGTGAGTGCGCCTGCGAGCAATTTACCAAATGCATCTTGTGCATTAACAGCAATGTATAAACCACGGCCAATAATAAATAAATAGAGACTAAGTAAAACACATACGCCAAATAAACCAAATTCTTCGCTTAAAACCGAAAATATAAAGTCGGTGTGGCGCTCTGGCAAAAATTCTAATTGCGATTGCGTACCAAGCAGCCAGCCTTTACCTTCTATACCGCCTGAGCCAATAGCAATTTTAGATTGAATAATATGATAACCCGAACCGAGCGGATCGCTCTCAGGGTCTAAAAAGGTGAGTACACGCTGCTTTTGATAATCGTGCATACCGTAGTGCCAAAATGGCCATGCGGCAAGCGCTACTATAGAGCTTAAAAAGCCGATTAAACGCCAACTTAATCCAGACAAAAACAAAACAAATATACCTGAACTTGCAATAAGTATAGCGGTACCTAAATCGGGTTGTTCTTTAATTAATAATGTAGGGAGCATTACAATCATAAAGCCAATAATTAAGTGCATTGGCCGAGGAGGTAAGTGATTTCGCCCTATATACCAAGCTACCATCATTGGGACTGCCAGCTTCATTAATTCTGCAGGTTGAAACCGTGTCACCCCTAAATCGAGCCATCGCTGTGCGCCTTTTGAGCTTACGCCAAATAAAAGTACACCCACTAGCATTAATAAACCAACGCAATAAAGTGGGATCACTAAACGCTTTAATGTGGCAGGGGAAAACTGGGCCAAAACAACCATAGCAACAACCGCACCGCCCATACGAGTCATGTGCCTAATCATCATTGAAGAGTCTTGGCCGCTTGCGCTGTAAACAACCATTATGCTACCAGCCATCATTATGAGTAATGCAATAAGCAGTGGTAGGTCTAGATGCATACGCATCCAAATAGAGCGTTTATCGTGCAAAGCGGTCATGGTGTATCGTTCCTTGCAAGATTAACTGGATTAGCTGCAAAGTAGTAATCCATAAGTTGGCGAGCAATTTGAATACCGCCGTGGTTGTTTTCTAATACAACAGAAACCACAATTTTAGGATCGTTGTAAGGTGCAAACCCTACGTAAATTGTGTTGTCACGCTGGCGCTCTTTAAGCGATTCTGCATCGTAGCGTTCACCTTGGGCAATACTAACTACCTGTGCAGTACCCGTTTTACCAGCCGAGTCGTAGTTAGTGCCTTTAAATGCTTTGTGCGCTGTGCCTGATATTTTTTGAACTGTATTATGCATTGCATCTAACGATACCTGCCAATGGCGTGGATCTTTTAAAATAACAGGAGGTTTTTCTTCGTTGTTAATTTGCGTTATGTCGCTATCTTTTTTTATTACTTGCACCAAATGAGGTGGATGATTAATACCACGATTAACTAATATGTTAGTCGCATTTGCAATTTGAATTGGTGTAGCAGTCCAGTAACCTTGACCAATACCTACCGAAATAGTATCACCACGCCACCAAGACTCTTTAAAGCGTCCTTCTTTCCATTCTTTTGAAGGTAGAATAGCAGTAGTTTCTTCATGAATATCAATACCTGACAAATCGCCGTAGCCAAAACGGGCCATAAAATCACTGATTTTAGTGATGCCTAATCGATAAGCCGCATCGTAAAAATAGGTATCGCACGACTCTTCAATCGCCTTGTATACATCCACATGACCATGGCCCCAACGTTTCCAATCTCGCCATTTGTGTTCAACATTTGGAATTTGAAAAAAACCAGGATCCCACATTGATGTTGATTCATTTACTATATTTTCTTCAAGCGCTAATACAGCCATTAAGGGCTTTACTGTAGAGGCAGGCGCATAACGACCTTGCGTAGTACGGTTTATTAACGGACGGTCTTGGTTAAGTAACGCTTTATAATTTTTGCTGCTAATGCCGTGTACAAATAAATTTGGGTCGTAACTTGGGTTTGAATAAAGTGCCAGCACGCCACCATCTTTTGCATCCATAACTACAACAGCGCCACGCATATCTTTAAGCCCATGCTGTGCAATTTGTTGCAAGCCAATGTCTAAGGTAAGTACTAAATCGCTACCAGGTTGTGGCTGGGTCATGCTTAGAGTGCGAATTACACGGCCACGGTTATTAACTTCTACCCGTTGTGAGCCCACTTTACCGTGCAATGTTTCTTCATAGTATTTTTCTAATCCGAGCTTGCCAATATCATATGTAGCACGGTAATTGGTTGCACGATCTTCTTGTTCTAATTGGTTTAGCTCTTTTCTATTAAGCTTGGCAACATATCCAAGCGCATGCGTTAGCGTGTCACCAAATGGGTAGTAGCGAGCCAGACGTGCCTCAATACTAAAACCAGGGAATTTATGTTGATTAACCGAAAATTTCGCCACTTCTGTTTCGTCTAAGCGGGCTTTTAATATTTGTGATTTAAAACGACGGGTGTGTTTTATATCTTTTAAAAAGTCTTGTTTATCTTGCTCTGTAATCGCAATTATTTTACTTATTTGATCAAGCGATTCGTCAAGGTCATCTACCTCTTCGGGGATGACTTCAAGGTTGTAAACAGGTTTGTTTTCAGCAAGTAGCACACCGTTACGGTCGTAAATTAAACCACGGTTGGGTGCAATAGGAATAACTTTAATGCGGTTATCGTTGGAGCGGGTTTGGTAGTCTTGGTGATCTTCTACCTGAATAGTATAAAGATTAGAAAGTAATACAGCGACTAATCCTAATACAAAAACAAAACCCACGAATGCTCGCCTAGCAAATAAGTTTGCTTCTGCGGAGTGGTCACGAATAGTGGGTCTATGTTTTAGCATGGCAAGGGGTTACTCGCGATGATAAGGATGGTTGTTATTTAAGCTCCAGCCTCGGTAAAGGCTCTCTGCAACAATTATACGCACCAAAGGGTGCGGCAATGTTAAATTAGATAACGACCATTTTTGCTCAGAAGCTGCAATGCACTCTGGAGCAAGTCCTTCAGGTCCGCCAATAAGTAAACTTACATCGCGGCCATCGAGTTGCCATTTTTCCATATTTTTAGCAAGTTGGTGAGTATCCAGCGCTTTCCCTGTTATCTCTAACGTTACAATACGATTGCCTTTTGGAATAGCCGCTAATGTTTTTTCACCTTCAATGTGTAAAATACGTTTTATATCTGCATTTTTACCACGTTTTCCGGCTTGAATTTCAATTAACTCTAGGGCCATATCTTTAGGGAAACGTCGCTGATATTCTGCAAATCCCGTTTCTACCCATGCTGGCATTTTAGTACCAACAGCAATCATTTGTATTTTCACGTATTACTTCCAAGCATTGTCTAAAATGAGTGAGCGTTTAGCCCCACAGTTTTTCTAGATCGTAATAGCTACGTGCTTCGTTTTGCATCACGTGTACAACCACATCACCTAAATCAACCAGTGCCCATTCGCCGTCGCCTTCACCTTCATAACCTAATGGCTCTGAATCTGCATGACGCGCTTCTTTTGCTAAGTGATCGGCAATTGACTGTACGTGGCGTTTAGAAGTACCAGAACAAATTACCATGTAATCTGTGATATCTGATGTTCCAGTAACGTCAATATGAACGATGTCACGCGCTTTCATATCGTCAATTTTGTCCATAGCAAAGGCGAGTAGTTGTTTTGAATCCAAGGTTTTGTCTCAATTTAAAAATTTAATGGCGCGCATTTTAACACGCTAGGAGTTTTTAAGCATCAATTTGATAGAGCTGATGCACTTCTATGTAATGACTCACTGCATCGGGCAATAGTTCATTCTTTTTATTACTTTTTTTCAGTTGTTCGCGAATGGTGCTTGAGGCCGCATCGAGCATTTCGCCCGGTAAAAAATAAAGTTTACCTGCAAGTGAGTGTTTAAGTGCCGCTACTTCGCCGGCATTTGCGCGTTGCATATAGCTTTTGAGCTCACCTGTTACAGTGCAATGTTGAGCAGGGCGCTGGTACACCACAATATGGCAAAGCTGCGTTATTGCCTTCCACTCAAACCATTTATCTAGGTTGTTAAATGAGTCCATACCAATTAAAAATAAAATAGGTGTAGTGGGGTGCTCTTTACGAAGTTCTTGTAAGCTCAGCAACGAATACGATGGACCGGTTCGATTAAGTTCTCTTAAATCGAGTTCAAAATGAGGATAAGGTGCAATAGCTGCGTTGAGCATATTAATTCGGTGCTGCGTACTAATACCCGGAGCTGCTTTATGTGCAGGTAATGCACAGGGCATAAAATAAAGCGTATCCAAATTAAACGCATTTACGCATTGCTGCGCCATATTTAGATGGCCTAAATGGACTGGGTCGAAAGTGCCACCAAAAATTGCGATCATTTAACACCCATTAGCTATTTATTAATTAACCGCGTGGCACGGCATAGGAATGTTGAGCGGCTGGCAAAATTTAATACAAATATGAGCAAGCGCTTGGTAAGGTGCAATTAAATTACCTTGCTTGTAACTGGCATCAAACAACGCAACATCACTGTTTATTTGTTCTAGTGTATGCATGTTTAAACGGTTAATAGCATTTTGAACTGGACCTTGTTGGTTTTTCCAAATTGCTTTTTGTTTAAATAAATTAGCGATAGGTTCGCCATTTAATAAACCAAGTTGCACACTTATAAGTGTATTAAGCTCTTTGGTTATAGCCCACAAAATACTCACCACTTCGGTGTTATCGCTGGCAAGTTTGTTTAATACTTTTATAGCTTGTTTGGCGTGGCCATTTAATAGCGCATCGCTTAAATCAAAAATATCAAATTTGGCTTGGTTTAATAGGCCTTGCATTACTAATTGCTGAGTAATTAATGCATTGCCGTGCAGCAGCGAGAGCTTCTCAAGTTCCTGAAAACAGGCTAACAAGTTGCCTTCGGTGGCATTTATTAAGCTTACTTTGGCGTCGCTTTGCATATTAAGTGATAAACGTTGGCATTGCTCATCAAGCCATCGTTTTACATGAGAGCCCGTAAGCGGGTAGCAAGGTACAAATACACCTTGCTTATCAAGAGCTTTAAACCATGCTCCACGTTGTACTTCTTGGCTGGCTTTAGCGCCTTTAACAATTAAAATAGTATCGGGATTAACCAGCTCAACTACTTTTTTAAAGGTGTTGCTGCCAATAACGCCTGGCTTTTGTTGGTTTAAATCAAGCTCAATAATAGTGCGGGCGCTAAACAGCGACATACTTTGGTACTGGGCTATAATTTCTTGCCAATCGAATCCTTGCATTAAAGTAAACTTAATTACTTCATCAAAACCTTGTTGCTTAGCACTGTCGCGAATTTGTTGTACGCACTGCGCTTCTTGAAAAGGCTCTTCTCCAAATACTAAATAAAAGGGCTTTAGCCCTTTATTTAATTCACTCGGTAGTTGATTAGCGTAGCAGCGCATTATAGTTGCGACAGCTCTCTAACAATACGACGACTGGCTTGCTCACGAATTTCGCTAATAAGTAGCTCAAGCTCTTTTGCTTTTGCTAATGCATGATCCGGATCGTCTTGGTAATTACGATAAAGCTCAAAACGTTTTTCTATCGCTTTTTCACCAGGGCGTTTAACTACATACGATACGCCATAAGCGAGCTCGTATTCAGCAACTTGGCCGTTTTGGAACAGCGAAAGTGTTTGGCGTTCAATGCTTTCTTTGCGTAAATACAATTGGGCTTTATCTTTAGCTGACGATACTAACTCTACGTTACTCGCTTTAAGCTCTTTTTTAAGTTCAGTGAATAAAGTCGATTTTTCGTCATCACCTACAAGTGTTAGCTGTTTTAAGTTATCAGGCAGGCTAGAGGCTTTTTTTAAATGAAAGCCACAGCTTGATAACAAAAAACAGACTAGCACTAAGGCTAGTCCATTTTTAATGGCGTTAAATGCAGCCATATTAGTTAGCTACCACGTTAAGTAGCTTGCCTGGTACGTAAATGATTTTACGAATGGTTGAGCCATCAGTAAATTTAGTTACGTTAGATTCTGCAAACGCAAGGGCTTCTACTTGCTCTTGAGTTGCATCAGCAGCCACTGTTAACTTAGCGCGAAGCTTGCCGTTTACTTGTACGATGATTAGTTTTTCATCTTCAACAAGTGCAGACTCGTCAACTTTTGGCCATGCAGCATCTAAAATCTCGCCTTTTTTACCAAGCTCTTTCCAAAGCTCATGCGATAAATGCGGAGTAATAGGTGCAAGCATAATAACTAATGCTTCAAGTGCTTCGTTAGCAATCGCTACATCTTGTTTGTCGCTCAGTGGTGCTTTTAATAACTTATTAGAAAGCTCCATAATGGCTGCAATAGCGGTGTTAAAGGTTTGACGACGTTCAACATCATCAGTCACTTTAGCAATTGCTTTGTGTAAGTCGCGACGTAGTACTTTTTGCGGGTTAGTTAGCGCTGATTTATCAAGTGCTTGGTAACCTACTGTTTTAACGTCTACCGCGTATTTCCATACACGTTTTAAGAAACGATGCGCGCCTTCAACGCCTGAGTCTGACCATTCAAGCGTTTGCTCTGGTGGTGCTGTAAACATCATGAATAAACGCACTGTATCTGCACCATACTGGGCAATTACATGTTGTGGGTCTATACCATTGTTTTTAGACTTAGACATTTTGCTCATGCCTGATGAGAATACCGGCTCGCCGTCTTCCTTGTGCCATGCTTTAGTAACGCGGCCTTTTTCGTCGGTTTCGGTATTTACATCAGTTGGCGAAATCCAAATGTCGCCGCCTTTTTCATCTTTACGATAAAATGTTTCAGCAAGTACCATACCTTGACAAAGTAAGCGGTCAAACGGCTCGTCTGAATTAACTAAACCAAAGTCACGTAATAATTTATGGAAAAAGCGTGAGTACAATAAATGTAAAATTGCATGCTCAATACCACCAATGTATTGGTTTACTGGCAACCAGTAGTTAGCAGCCGCTGGGTCTAGCATGCCTTCATCGTAGCGTGGGCTACAGTAGCGTGCGTAATACCAAGACGATTCCATAAAGGTGTCAAACGTATCCGTTTCGTGAAACGCAGGTGCGCCATTAACTGTTGTTTTAGCCCACTCTGGGTCTGCTTTAAGTGGTGAAGTTACACCGTTCATTACCACATCTTCTGGTAAGCGAACTGGTAGCATATCTTCTGTTGCAGCAAGTTCTTTACCATCTTCATCGCTAAGCATTGGAATTGGAGAACCCCAATAGCGCTGACGGCTCACACCCCAGTCACGCAGGCGGAAGTTTACTTTACGCTCACCAACACCGAGTGCTTCTAATTTATCGGCAATAGCTTTAAAACCAGCTTCAAAATCAAGGCCGTTAAATTCACCCGAATTTACAAGTACGCCTTTATCGGTAAATGCTGATTCTTTTAGGTTTACTTCAAGATCTGAACCTTCAGCAGGCGCAATGACTTGTTTTATATCTAGGCCGTACGCTGTTGCAAACTCAAAGTCGCGTTGATCGTGTGCAGGTACTGCCATTACAGCGCCTGAGCCATAATGCATTAATACAAAGTTAGCAACCCAAATTGGTACTTGCTCGCCCGTTAATGGGTGAGTGGCGTAAAAGCCTGTTGCTATGCCTTTTTTCTCCATTGTTGCCATGTCTGCTTCGGCAACTTTGGTGTTTTTGCATTCTTCAACAAACATTGCAATAGCATCGCTATTTTTAGCGGCTTCTTGCGCAATAGGGTGACCACCAGCAACAGCAACATACGTAACACCCATAAAGGTATCTGGACGAGTTGTGTATACGCTAAATGTTTCATCGTTATCGGTGCGTTTAAATTCAATATCACACCCTTCAGAGCGGCCAATCCAGTTGCGCTGCATTGTTTTAACTTGCTCTGGCCAATCTTCTAACTTGTCTAAATCGTCAAGTAGCTCTTGTGCGTAGTCGGTAATTTTAATAAACCACTGTGGAATTTCTTTTTGCTCAACCACAGCGCCTGAACGCCAACCGCGACCGTCAATAACTTGCTCGTTAGCGAGTACTGTTTGATCTACTGGATCCCAGTTAACTGTCGACATTTTTTTATACACTAGGCCTTTTTCGTAAAGCTTAGTGAAAAACCACTGCTCCCACTTGTAGTATTCTGGATGACATGTCGCAATTTCGCGATCCCAGTCATAACCAAAACCTAATTGCTTAAGTTGAGTACGCATGTAATCAATATTTTCGTATGTCCACTTAGCTGGTGCTGTTTTGTTTTTAATAGCAGCGTTTTCTGCAGGTAAACCAAACGCATCCCAACCCATAGGTTGCATTACGTTTTTGCCTTGCAGGCGCTGGAAACGAGAAACAACATCACCAATGGTGTAGTTACGCACATGACCCATATGCAGTCGACCACTCGGATAAGGGAACATAGAAAGGCAGTAATACTTTTCTTTGCTCTCATCTTCAGTGACTTTAAATACCTGGTTTTCTTCCCAGTAGCTTTGTACTTTTGACTCTATATCTTGCGGGTTATATTGCTCTTGCATCTATGGTTCCAGACTTCTTGCAAACTAATAAAAAATTGCCGTTAGGATACCCCAAATAAAACACTATTCACAGCGTCAAAAACATGCTTTTATTAAATTGTAACTTTCAGTGCAGGTTAACCTGCCTTTTTATAGTGTGGTTAGCTAAAGGCATAAGTTACAGACTGATTTAACAGCAATTTTGAAGGAGTAAAAAATGACTGATTACAAAACATGGCTTAGCAGTTTTACCCATTGGATAAAAGATGTGAAAGAGCATGGTTTAAAAGATGTGGTTTCTGGGTTTGTTGAATCTGAGCAGGCGCTTAAAGATTTAAGTCAAGAAAGATATGAGCTCTACAAAAGTTATTTAAAGAATGATATTGAACATATAGTAGAGAACGAATCACACTATAATTCGCTTGCATGGCAAGAGCTTAAAGAGTCTCTTTGGTTTGAACTTTCGCACATAGAAGATAAAACTCAACTTGAGTGGCAATCTCTTAGCCAAGATTTTAAGCACAATGGTGTGTATCACGCAGGCGAATGGATAGCCATGGGCACATTAGTATGTAAGAATTGCACCCATAGTTACGATGTTTATCACGCTACACAAATTACACCGTGTATTGAATGTGATGGAATCTATTTTAGTCGTAAGGCACTGCACCCTTAAATATAAGTATTAAGTGGCTGCGGGCCACTTAATACGCCCAAAGGCCAGCGAATATGCTGGTAAAAAAAGAAGTTAGAATGACGAAAAAATTGCTGCCACTATCTGTTTCAAAGCTCGCACCGAGTATTTCTACTAATCACGTAAACACGTGTATGAACAATCCATACCCAGAGCAACTTACGTTTATAGGCCAACAACGCGCCCAAAGTGCTTTAGATTTTTCATTAGGGATGGAACTGCCGGGTTACAACGTTTATGTAATGGGCGAGGCCGCTCACGGGCGCTTTACGCTTGTTAAAGATAAACTTAAACAACACGCAAAAGACCGCTCAACGCCAAACGAATGGTTATACGTAAACAATTACGATGACCACAGAGAACCTATTGCGCTGTTTATGCAACCAGGTCAAAGCAAGCAACTTAGTGACGATATAGATTCATTTTTAGATGAAGTACTCGACACCTTTCCTGCGGCATTTGATAACCCAGCGTATCAGCGTAAGAAAAAATCAATCGATCGTGAATTTAACGATGCCTACGACAGTGCTATTACCGCAGTAGAAATTGCGGCGTTTGAGCAAAGCGTTGCATTAGTTGAAGAAAAAAATTCAGTAGGGTTTGCACCACTTGTAGATGGTAAACAATTGAGCGACAGCGAATTTGGCGAACTTGAAGAAACGTTACGTGAAGAGTTTTTTGAAAAAATTGAAAAGCTAGAAGATGCATTAATAGAAGCGTTAATAGAGCTGCCACGTTGGAAACGCGAATCAAAAGAAAAACAACGCAACCTTAAAAAATCGACTGCAGAGCAAGCCACTAAACCACTTTTAAAAGACTTAGAACATAAATATGCCACGCATATTGGTGTACTGCGCTATTTAAAAGATATACGCGTTGAAATTATAGACGCGGTACTTGAATGGCTAGATGACGAAGACGAAAGTGAAGAAAGCAAAGAAGACTTTGATCGCAAAGGCATGCTTACCGACTTTTTTGCACCTAACATTTTAGTTGAGTTTAAAGAGGACGACGCAGCACCGGTTGTGTACGAGCCTAATCCAACGTTTGGCAATATATTTGGCAAAATTGAGTATTCAACCTCGCAAGGCTCTTTAATTACCTGTTATCGCTCAATTCAGGCTGGTGCATTGCATCGTGCTAATGGCGGTTATTTAATTATGGACGCTGAAAAAATCATGGCAAACCCACAAGTGTGGGATGGTTTAAAACTCGCGTTAAAAACACATCAAATTAAAAACGACTTACCGTATCAAGACAGCACAGTAGGGACGAGCTTTACACTTCGCCCGCAGCTTATACCGCTTGATGTTAAAATTATTTTATTAGGTTCGCGCGAGTTGTACTACACCATAGGTGAGTACGATGAAGAATTTGCAGAGCTATTTAGAGTATTAGCTGACTTTGATTACTACTTGCCAAGTAGCGATAAATTGCAATACCAGTTTATTACTAAAGTAACCGAGTATTGCGAGCAAACATTAAAGTGCACTGCAACGCAGGCTGCTATGGTGCGTTTACTTAAATTTAGTTACCGCCAAGCTGAGCATCAAAATAAATTATCAGCGCGTTTTGCTGATGTACTTGAACTTATTGCAGAAGCCAGTTACTACGCAAAACAAGACAAATTAGCCGTTATTGACGCGCACCATATTGACGAAGCCATTGAAGGCAAGCAATACCGTACCGGCCAAATTAGCGAAAATATGCTCAGTGATATAAAAGAAGGTCACACACTTATTGCAACCGACGGCCAAGCCATTGGTAAAGTAAATGGCTTAACCGTATTACACATTGGCGATACCTCATTTGGTACCCCTGCGCGTATTACGGCAACGGTTTATGCTGGCGCCGATGGCGTAATAGATGTTGAACGCGAAGCTGAGCTTGGTAAAGCAATTCACTCAAAAGGTGTTATGTTGCTTACTGGTTATTTAGGTAATAAATATGCGCAGCACTTTAGCTTAACGCTTAGCGCTAATATTGCCATTGAGCAAAGCTATGGTTACATAGATGGCGATAGCGCATCTTTAGCAGAGTTGTGTGCGCTTATTTCGTCTATTACAAGCCTACCTATTAGCCAATCAATTGCGCTTACAGGCTCTATTAACCAACACGGCGATGTACAAGCCATTGGTGGCGTAAACGAAAAAATAGAAGGCTTTTTTAAACTGTGTAAAATGCGTGGTTTAACAGGTTCGCAAGGCGTTATCATTCCTAAATCAAACCAAGTTAACTTAGTGCTTGATGACGAAATACTTAATGCGGTTGAAGCGGGTAAATTTAATATTTACGCAGTTGAAACCGTAGACCAAGCGCTTAACTTGTTAATGGATATAGAAGCTGGCGATATTATTGATGACCAGTATCCAGAAAACTCAGTAAACGGTATTGCACTTGCTCGCCTCAAAGAGATTGCCGACATAGTAAACGGCGATGATGACGAAAAAGACGAAGAGCTAGACAACGAAAAAGGTGAATGATGATTAATATAATTTTGGCGGTAGTTATCGCCATTTTTTGTTTTTTAATATTTCAAAATAGTAAAAAAGCAAAACAACAAGCAGGCATAAATGCACAAATAGGTGCAGACTATTTAGCCGCTAACGCAAAGGTAGAAGGCGTAGTAGAAACGACTTCTGGCTTGCAGTATAAAGTAATCCATAAAAGCGAAAACGAAAACACACCAACCCCAAAAAGTATGGTTAACGTGCATTACCACGGCACACTAATCGACGGCACTGTGTTTGACAGTTCAGTAGAGCGTAAAACACCGATTAGCTTTGGTTTACACCAAGTTATTAAAGGTTGGACTGAGGGTTTACAACTTATGAGCCCCGGCGATAAATACACGCTATATGTACCGCACCAATTAGCGTACGGCGAAAAACGTGTAGGGAGTATTCCTCCTGCCTCAGTACTTATATTTGAAGTAGAGTTACTGGCAATTGAGTCTTAGTGATCAAATAACAAGGAAGTAAATTATGAATAAAGACGAATTACTTAAAATAGCTAGGGGGGATATTAACTTTACCTTTCAATCTATTATTTATGCATTAGCGCTATGCTTACTAGTTGCAGCTGTTTTTTTACTAGAAATGAGCGTTAACCTACAAATGGGTTTAATAGTTTGTATTATCGGTGTGTTTGGAATGACTATTTATAATAATTTAAATACTCGCCTAAATGCGGCGCTTGCACTTATTGCGCTCTCACAAGATAACCAAAGCACTAAGTAAGCAACGAGTTAGTTTAATAAATTGGTATAAGCCCTACTTTAATAAAGTGGGGCTTTTTGCTTTTAGCTAACAATAAAATTTACTCAAGAATTTTAATACGAGGTCGATACCTATAAAAGAGACAAAGCTATTTTAGGGATAAAATAATGAAGATTTCACCGACTCCCATTGCATACCAAGTACACAGCTCAAATGCTCAAACTTTAGCGCAATCAGATAAACTACCTGTTGAAAAAGCGAGTGAAGAAAAGAGCGAGGAAGAAAATGAGGAAGAGCCAAAATATGTGTTATCAAAGTTTCTAGATACCAAAGCGCAAGAATATAGTGAAGATAACGCTACGTTTGGCAATCAATATAAAAACCTAGAAAAAGTATACAAGCACTTCACTGGGCGAGTTATTGCGCTGCAAGAACAAATTAACAAACTTAAACAAAGCCCCGTACAACGTAGTTTAACTATAAATACTTCTGCAAGTGAGCTAAATAAAAGTGATGCGAGTTTAACTCTAGATGCAGAGCACTTAGGCTCTAAAAAATATAAAAATACGCAACAGCAAGAACAAATAGATATGTTAGAGCTGCAATTAGGGGAGTTAAAGTCAGAGCAAGCAGCAATAAAACAACAAATGGTTGAGCTGGTTATTAGTGAAATGAAGAGGCGGGGCGACGACTATACTATTTAGCGCCACCAACATGCTGGTGGGTTAGCTTTTAAACTCAATTTTACCCACTTCAAGTTTAAACCTACCTTCTTGCTTACCTGCAATCATAAAGCCTAGCTGTTTTATATCATCAAAATCAATAATCGGTTGTTGCTCAAGCACGCGGCCGCGATACGTTAAAGTAAAATCACTCGGAGCAAAGTTTATATCTACCCATTCATTTTTTACTGTTTTAAATGAGTGGGTGTACGCTGCGCCATCAAGGTAATTGGTAGTTCTGAGCCTAAGCTGATAGGTTTGTCCATCGCCTTTAACGCGCAGTGCTATAGCTTTAGTATTTTGGCTTTGTGTATTTAGCTCTGTACGTATTGATGCAAAACCGCCGTTATTATCAAGCGAAACATTGCCTGTAAAAAGCAAACTTTCTTGAGTTTGTGTTACTTGGCTATTAGATACACCGCCCATTACTGAGTCGTTAACAACGTACCAGCGCTGGTTTGCATTCGCTTGTGCACTTACAACTAATAAATTAAATACAAAAAGTGATGATAGTTGCTTTGTTGTCATACGTGTTTCCTAATTGGCATTAAGTAAGTGGAGTACTTATAACAAATACGTTTTAATAACGTATTTGTTCACTAATTTAAAACTAATTATTTTTACGAGCCCACTTATCCATAATTTTATTAAATAATATTTCATCATCAGTTTGCTCACCAGGGCAGGTCTGCGCGCTACCTTGAGGCATGCCATTACTACCAAATACGGTTGAAGTATCAATTAAATAGCATTTACCGTTAAATTTTTCTAATCGTCGTGTGCCTATTGTATTTTGGCTAATAACTTCCGATTTTTGTGATTCAACCGGTGATTTAATTGTGGGCGTGGCAGCTATTGCATCATCAGTACTATCTGAGTTATCTGCTTCGCCAAATGTGACCATTTTTTTATGCGTTAAGTTATTTATAGGTGCGCTATAAATAGGCGCATACGGGTTAAGTTTTTTAAACGTTTGCGTGTTGGTATTAACGGTGTGGGAAGGGGGGTGGGGTTTATTTGTAATAGTGAGCTTTGTTACTGTTGCTGTTTTTGGTTTTTCGTCACGTTGTTTGGGTGCTTTAGTAACTTGTGTTTGAGTTGTAGGTATTTTATTAGTGCTTACAGATTCAGGTGCTTTTTTTACCTCTAACTTTGCAGGCTCAGCAATCGGTGCGTTAGTGGTGGTGTTAACGGTGCTTAACTTAGGTTGCGTTGATAAGTTAACCATTACATAAGCGTTTATTACGGTGTCTTTTTTTGTTTGAGGTTCTTCAACCTTTATTTTTTGCGAAAGTAATTTATGTGAAAGTAATAAGTACAGCAACACGCCATGTATACATAACGAGATAACCCACGGCCACGCATTCCCTTTATTCACATCAAACCCTCAACTTAATAGTGCTGTTAAGAGTCAATAAAATACATTTAGTTCACCTAAAGTTAATGTGTTTTACTTTGTAGCTTTATTGCAGATACAACAAAACTATTTTGCAGTTTTTGTTGTTTTTGCATGTGCTTTGTTACGTTATTATGAACGCAATCAAACTTAGGAGGCATTATGACATTACTTTTTGAACCAATAGAACTTGCAGGTAAAACATTAAAAAACCGTATTGTTATGCCCCCAATGACTCGCTCGCGTTCAACACAGCCTGGCGATATAGCTAACGACTTAATGGCAACATATTACGCACAGCGCGCAAGTGCCGGGCTAATTGTAAGTGAAGGCACACAAATTAGTGAACTTGGCAAAGGCTACGCTTGGACTCCGGGTATTTATTCAAATGAGCAAGTTGTAGGTTGGAGTAAAGTAACAAGCGCAGTACATAGCGCTGGTGGCGTGATGTTTGCTCAGCTTTGGCATGTTGGCCGTGTAACTCATAGTGACAACACCGGTGGCGTGCAGCCTATTTCAGCCTCGGCCATTGCTGCAAAAGACGTAAAAGTATTTGTAGATACAAACGGCGCACCGGGGTTTGTAGACACCCAACTCCCACGCGAAATGAGCAAACAAGATATTACGCATGTCATAGGCGAATTTCGCCAAGCTGCTAAAAATGCAGTTAATGCAGGATTTGATGGCATAGAGCTTCATGCTGCAAATGGTTACCTTATTAACCAATTTTTAGATTCAGAATCAAATGCTCGCACCGATGAATATGGTGGCAGCGTGCAAAACCGAATACGTTTTTTAATTGAAGTGGTAAATGCTGTTAGCGACGAAATTGGTAGCAGCAAAGTAGGCGTAAGACTAGCCCCGTTAACAACTCTTAATGGCACAGTAGACGAAAACCCTGAGGAAACTTATTTAGCGGTTTCTGAGGCATTAAATAAAGCCAGCGTAGGTTACATGCATATAGCCGAAGCTGATTGGGATGACGCACCTTTAATGAGTGTTGAGTTTAAACACGCTATTCGTAAAGCCTACAGCGGTGTATTAATTTACGCAGGCAAGTACACAAAAGAGCGCGCAGACAAAGCACTTAGCGAAGGCTGGGCCGACAT
This sequence comes from Pseudoalteromonas sp. NGC95, assembly GCF_015864705.1. Lineage (NCBI taxonomy): Bacteria > Pseudomonadati > Pseudomonadota > Gammaproteobacteria > Alteromonadales > Pseudoalteromonadaceae > Pseudoalteromonas > Pseudoalteromonas sp. NGC95. The sequence continues at coordinate 11,682 of NZ_JADYWR010000033.1, read as the reverse complement.
GATTGGTTTTGGTCGCCCATTTGTATCAAACCCAGACTTACCAGCACGCTTAAAGCAAGGCAAGCCTCTTAACAGCCACAACCCCGACACTTTGTTTGGTGGTGCAGAGCAAGGCTATACCGATTATCCAACGGTATAATTGCTAGTCAGTAATAAACATTGAGTAAAAACATGAAGGGCTGCATTTTATGCAGCCCTTTTTTGTGCACTGATTCTATTAGCTTTATCTTGAGCAAAAAATAAAAAACGCGTAAGTTAACCGGGTTACCTATTTTAATAACAAGAAAATAAATGAAAGCCAAAGAGATAGAACAATTAGAATTATCAAATTCTGAAACCCGAGAAGTTATTACACCCTACGCCTTTAAAATTGACAGTGCTTTACTGGGCTTGCCTTTAGCTACGCCAATTCGGCGTGCACTAGCTATTATTATTGATGTAGCACTGATATTTTTAGCAGCCAAACTCAGCGCGGCTTTAATAGCATTTGTTGCTGCAATGGCCTTTTATAAAGGTACGGCACAGCAATACCTTCCAAAAATGTCGAATGTGTGGCGAAGAATTTTAAAAATAACGGCAGCAAGTATTTTATTTGTAAGCGCACTTACTGTGCTTTCAATTGGCATAGATTACCTAGAAGACGATAAGGCTGATCAAGCTTTAGCTGTTCAGGGCGTAAAAATACAAGATGAAATTCAGCTTACTCCCACAGAAAAACAACAGGTAAATACTTATTTAGCGCAAACAGCCGATGACAGCTGTGAGGAACCTTGCCAACAAAACGCGCTTGATAATTTAATCGGGCAAGTACCTAAATTAGCAGAAATGGACGACCTACAAAACCCACAACTTGCTATCGTACTTTTACAGCTACTAGTGCTCAGTGAAAATAACGAAATAAAGCCTGCACAGTTAATAGAAGAAAAACCTGCACAAACAACCACAAATAGTATTTTGCAGTGGAGCAAAGGCATTATTCAAGACCTAGGCTTAGGTTTTGGCTGGGCTGCTGTTTACTTTACGTTGTTCTCGTTACTTTGGCGCGGCCAAACACCGGGTAAAAAAGCATGTAATATCCGTGTTGTCGCCCTAAGCGGCGAGCCATTAGGTTTATTAGATTGTTTTGGTCGCTACGGCGGCTACGGGGCAGGTTTTGCTACGGGGTTATTAGGGTTTTTACAGATATATTGGGATCCAAACAGACAAGCCATTCAAGATAAAATATCAGCCACTGTGGTTATTAAAGGCGACTTGAATCAAGTTGTAAATGTTGAAACGGTAGAAGAAGCAGTGAAGGACTAACTCCAATTAACATAATTTAATTAAACTATAGGTATATCTATTTGGAAGTCTTACTTGAAGGATTAAATAATGAAAATGAAAGTAATCATTTTTTGAGATCTTTATGGGCAAGTATTAGAGATCACTTTGGTAAGTGTGCTTGGCATTACTCTCCGTATAAAAAGCTAGGTTCTAAACAAATAATTTTAGGACGTATGAACTATAAAGCTAAAGGTTCTTTCGAGGTTTCGGTCAGGTATAAACAAAAAGGAAATTTAGTCGCGGTCATGTTCTCTGATTATATCGAAAGTGATGAAATTATAAGCGACCTAAAAGTTATTAGAGAGCTAGTTAAAAATAGTTTAGATTATAAAAAACTGATTTCTAAATTCAGATTTAGTACTTCTCTTGAAGTTATTAGGGGTTCTATTGCCGCATACTCAGGTAAAAGTTTTGTTTTAAAACCAACAGGTAATAGCTCAATTAAATTGATAGTTGATATTAATGGTTATGATACTAAAGATGCAGAAGCTAAAGCAGCAGAAAAAATTAAAACGATTATTGAAATTTTAACTGTTAGTACAAACTGTTTGATTATTCGAGATACTCAAAGTGACAATGATTCATCGTTTTCAAGTATTGAAATTAATAAATACTCTAGAGATATAAGTTGGGTTGATGCTAAACCAATAGCTGATGGCTTAGTTCAAATCTCAGAAAAAACCTGTTTCCTTATTGATTACATACTGAGTAATGATATTTACTCTTATGAAATTCAATTACTCTTGAATTCTTATGCTCATTTTTCATCAGGCAGATCTTTAGATTCATTTACCTTAGATACATATTCCCCAACTCCGAGAATAGGGGAGGCAAGTGATGAGGGGAATACTGACTTTCAGAGCGATTTAAGATTCTCTAATGCAGCTAAACTTCATCCATCATCAAGTGAAGATGCAATGATACTTTATATATCTTCATTAGAAGTTGCGTCGTTGATTGGAGCTTCGAAGAGTAAAAAGTGTGATAGTTGTGGTCAACAAGTACATTCGATCTCAGATAGAGTGAGAAGTTATGTGGGAAAAGATAGCAATAATGACCCATTAGTTAAAATAATTAATTCATATTACGGTTTAAGATCAAGATACCTTCACCAAGGAACTAGGTTTGTCGATAATTCATATTCAGGCAGTGCGGTACCACTATTAGATAGCAATACAATGAGTAACGCTAGAGAGTACTACCAAGTTAGTCTGCTAAATTTAAGGGAATGGTGTAGCTACTTACTAAGGTTATCTTTAGAAGAAATGGCTTTAGAAGCTAATTAAACACTTTAAAAATGTAGAGCTAAATATGTAGGCCCTACATCTTAAATAGCGAGCTTAACTTCTAAACCTAACCCCAAATCCAACAACCCCCATCAACAACACAAATCCCCATACAAACACATTGCCGTATTGGCTGTACACGCTGTCACCTTTTATGAGCTTAATGTTAGCTTTCAATGTTGTAGCTTCAAACTGTGGCATGGTTTGTTGTGCGTGGCTTATAGGGTCGTATACGGCGCTTACACCATTGTTAGTAACACGCACTAGAGGGCGTTGTAGTTCGAGCGCGCGCATACGGGCTATTTGCATATGTTGCAAAGGCCCAATAGAGTCACCAAACCAGGCATCGTTACTTACTGTAAAGAGTAGGTCGGAGTCGCTTTTGTAATTACCGCGTACTAAATCTGCAAAAACAATTTCGTAGCAAATAGCGGGTAGTAAATTAAAGCCGTTGGCACGCAAGTTGTTTTGCACTTTTTCGCCACGCGTAAACGACGACATAGGTAAATCGAATAATGGGGCAATAGGGCGCAAAAAGTCTTGAAACGGTACAAATTCGCCAATAGGTAACAGCTGGTGTTTTTGATAGCGGTTTTTATCAAGGTAATGATAATGCCCGTGCTCGTCGCCGCGTTCTTTATTACCGACCACAATAAGCGTGTTGAATATATTTTTGGTGTCTCGCTGATAGTCAACAATACCGGTTACAAGGGCGGTTTTATTAAACGAGGCTGCACTGTCTAAATTGGCTAGGTAGGAATCAGCAAGCATTTCTATTTCAGGCACTGCGGCTTCTGGCCATACTATTAAGTCGGCATCCCAATGTGGGCGTGTCAGGTCTTGGTATTTGCTCATTGTGGTCCAAAACTCACTTGGCTCAAAGCGCAGGTGTTGCTGTATGTTCCCTTGTACGAGCAATACTGACATGTTTTTATCTGTGTAATGAATACTGCCGGTGGTGCTTGCGCCTGTAAAAATAAGCGCAACAGCTGTCGCAGTAACCGCCGGGGTTTTAAAATCTTTTTGGGTAAGTCTATACAGTGCAAAGCCAATAGCGACACAGGTAAGTGTTAAGCCAAACTCGCCAATATAAGGGGCAAGCCGCCTTAAAGGTCCGTCGGTTTGTGTGTAGCCAAAACTTAACCACGGGAAACCGGTAAGTACGGTGCCACGTAAATACTCACTAATTGCAAAGCAGGCAATTAGTAATGCGCCAAAGCTTTTAGGGCCACTGGCAAAGCGTGTAGTTGCCCAAAAGGCCAGTGCGGGAAATAACGCTAAGTAGGCGCACAAAAAAGCTATTAACGAAAGCGACGCTATAAGCGGCATACCGCCAAAGGTGGCAATAGAAACATGTACCCAGCTTATACCTGCACCAAACCAGCCTAAGCCAAATATAAAGCCATATTTAGCAGCGGTTTTTGCGTGTGCTTTACCGGTATTATTGGGGTTGACGCAAAAAATTATGGCACCAAGGCTAATAAATACGATGGGCCAAATTTCAAAGGGGGCGTAGCCAAAAGTTAAAACAAGGCCCGCAACGAGTGCGAGCCATGCTTTTTTATCTTTTGCTAATAGGGTAAGTCTAGTTAGCAGTTTCTTCACTGTCGTTATCATCAGCCTTAGGAACGGTGACTTGCAGTTGCAAAATACGACGATTGTCGGCGTTGGTTACTTTAAATTGGTAACCTTCTATGTCAATCGTTTCACCACGGCTTGGCATATGGCCAAATGCGTGCAGTACAGTGCCGCCAATAGTATCGGCTTCGTCTGTGCTGTAGCCTGTTTTAAAATGCTCGTTAAAGTCATCTACAGGTGTGAGTGCTTGCACTACGTGAACATGTTTAGCAAGTCGACGAATATCTTGATGTTCTTCTTCTTCGTCGTGCTCATCTTCGATTTCGCCAACAATTATTTCAAGAATATCTTCAATCGTTACCAAGCCCGATACGCCGCCGTATTCGTCAATAACAACAGCCATATGGTAGCGTTGCTGACGGAATTCGTTTAGCAATGTATCAACACGTTTGCTCTCAGGTACTACCATTGCTGGGCGTAAATAATCGCGTATTGATGGTAAATGCTCGTCTTTATTTAAGATCAGTGGCAATAAATCTTTAGCGAGTAAAAAACCTTCTACATGGTCTTTGTCTTCAATCACCACAGGAAAACGTGAGTGAGTTGAGTCAACCATCATTGGAATTAGCTCTTCAAGCGGGCTGTCGATCTCAAGAGTGATCATTTGTGAGCGCGGAACCATTATGTCTCGCACTTTAAGCTCAGACACGCCAAGCACACCTTCTATCATCTCTTTTGTTTCAGGATCGATTACGTCTCGTTCTTGCGCATCGGCAATAACTTCGACCAGCTCTTCTCTATTCTGGGGTTCCCCTTGCAACATTTGGGCTATTCTGCCCAACCACGTTTTGCCAGAAGAACCCTGGCTAGATTGCGAGTTACCGTCGCTCATTGCGTCTAATTGCTCCGTTAATTTAAATATCGTCCCGGTATGGGTCTGCTATGTTTAGCTCTGCAAGTAATTGCTTTTCGATGCTTTCCATCTCTAAAGCATCGTCACTCTTTATATGGTCAAATCCAAGCAAATGCAAGCATCCGTGAATAACCATGTGGGCAAAGTGGTCATGAAATGACTTCTCTTGCTCAATTGCTTCAGCTAATACAATGGCTGGGCAAATAATTAAATCACCAACCAGGGGAATATCTATTCCTGGTGGTGCTTCAAATTCGAACGACAGTACGTTGGTCGGTTTATTTTTACCGCGATAGTCGTTATTAAGTTGTTGCGATTGCGCTTCGTCGCTAATAACGATACTGAGTTCTGACTCGTCACGGTATTGGCTAAGGGCTTTGTCGGCCCACAGTGCAAATTGCTCTTCGCTTGGGAGGTTGTCAAACTCACAGGCTATTTGTAAATCAAGTTCGGTTGTCAAAGTATTACTCTTTAGTAGTAGGCTGTTGAAGAGCAGCAAGTGCGTCTTTTGCATTTTGCTTTTCAATGCGCTTTAGTCGCTCGCTTTCGTCGTTTCGCTCGTAGGCTTCAACTATGCGGGCTACAACAGGGTGGCGTACTACGTCTTGGGCTTTAAAGTAGTTAAAACTAATTTCGTTTACGCCATCAAGTACTTCCATTGCATGGCGAAGGCCTGAACGTGTGCCACGAGGTAAATCAACCTGTGTTATATCGCCTGTAATAACCGCTTTTGAGTTAAACCCTATACGGGTTAAAAACATTTTCATTTGCTCGGCGGTGGTATTTTGGCTTTCATCTAAAATAATAAAGGCATCGTTTAAAGTGCGTCCGCGCATGTAAGCAAGCGGAGCGACTTCAATGATATTTTTTTCGATGAGTTTTTCTACTTTTTCAAAACCTAGCATTTCAAAAAGAGCGTCGTAAAGAGGGCGCAGGTACGGGTCTATTTTTTGACTTAAATCGCCGGGTAAAAAACCAAGCTTTTCGCCCGCTTCTACAGCAGGGCGCGTTAATAATATGCGGCGTATTTCTTGGCGCTCAAGGGCGTCAACAGCGGCAGCAACTGCAAGGTAGGTTTTACCAGTACCAGCAGGGCCTATACCAAAGGTAATGTCGTGGTTTAAAATATTAGCCACATAAACACCTTGGTTATCGTTACGTGGTTTAATCACACCACGGCGCGTTTTAATCACCATTTCTTTGCCGTAAGCGCTGCTTGATGCGTCTTGCTCTAGGGCTTTTGATTCGGTAATAGCTAAATGAACGGCTTCGGGTTCTATTTCGCCTAAAACACCACGAACTGGCTGAGTATCAACATAAAGGTTTTTTAAGATTTCTACAGCGCCGGCGCAGTTGTGTAGTTTACCGGTTACTTTAAAAAAGTTGTCACGGTGAATTATTTCAACAGCCAGGTGGCGTTCAATTTGTTTGATGTTTTCGTCAAACGGGCCACATAAAGAAGAAAGGCGTTTGTTATCGGCAGGTTCTAAATAAATCTCTAATGTTTTTAACTGATTACTCAAAATTGCTTCCTATAGTACTGCGCCAGCGTTAACTGGCGCTAATAGTGTGACTAAGGAACGAAAGAAGCTACGCCAATTTCGTTAACAGTGTCTGGTTTTGGCTCTGCAGCTGCAGCTTTAGTTAAAATAGCTGAAGGCGCGATTTCACGTCGTAAGTTCATTTCTGATTCTGTACGAATTAAGTCACCACGTAAAGAGTTAGGTAGTGCTTCGGTAATACGTACGTCAACAAACTGTCCGATCACTGTGTGCGGGCCAACAAAATTTACTACACGGTTATTTTCGGTACGGCCACGTAATTCCATCGGGTTCTTTTTAGAAGGACCTTCAACAAGTATACGTTGCTCTGTATCGAACATTTGACGGCTAATTTGCTGCGCCATTTGTGTAATACGGTTTTGTAGTAAGTATAAGCGTTCTTTTTTCTCTTGCTCTGTTACGTCATCTGGCAAATCTGCCGCTGGCGTACCTGGGCGGGCACTGTAAATAAAGCTAAAGCTCATATCAAAACCAATGTCGCTAATAAGCTTCATGGTCGCTTCAAAGTCTTCTTTACTTTCGCCTGGGAAACCAATAATGAAATCTGACGACATGCTTAAGTTAGGACGAATTTTGCGTAACTTACGAATTGTCGATTTGTATTCAATTGCCGTATGGCCACGTTTCATTAGGTTTAATATACGGTCTGAACCACTTTGTACTGGTAGGTGTAAGTGATCTACAAGCTCTGGTACATCAGCGTAAACGTCGATTATATCAGGCGTAAATTCTACCGGGTGCGATGTGGTGTAACGAATACGGTCAATACCATCAATAGCAGCAATAAGACGAATCAAATCTGAGAAATAACATATTTCGCCATCGTGTGTGTCGCCGCGGTATGCGTTTACGTTTTGGCCTAGTAGGTTTACTTCACGTACGTTTTGCTCAGCAAGCTGTGCAATTTCAAGTAGTACGTCATCTACTGGGCGGCTAACTTCTTCGCCGCGAGTATATGGTACAACACAAAAAGTACAGTATTTAGAACAGCCTTCCATAATTGATACAAACGCAGATGGGCCATCCGCTTTTGGCTCTGGCAGGCGGTCAAACTTTTCAATCTCTGGGAATGAAATATCAACAACCGATGAGCCTTTGTTGCCTTGCACTTGTTTAATCATTTCTGGTAAACGATGCAATGTTTGCGGGCCAAAAATAACATCTACAAATGGTGCGCGTTGGCGAATAGAGTCACCTTCTTGTGAGGCAACACAACCACCTACACCAATTATTAAGTCTGGCTTGTCGTCTTTTAACAATTTCCAACGACCTAACTGGTGAAATACTTTTTCTTGTGCTTTTTCACGAATTGAACAGGTGTTAAGTAAGATTACGTCGGCATCTGTTGCATCATCAGTTAGCTGGTAGCCGTTGGTGGCATCTAAAAGTTCAGCCATTTTCTGAGAGTCGTATTCGTTCATCTGACAACCCCAGGTTTTAATATGCAGCTTTTTGCTCATTGAAATATTGCCTCGTGTTCAATTCGATAGTGGCACAAAAATGTGCTAGAAACAGGATTAAGGAGCAAGCATGCTCACTTAAAGGAGGCGTATTTTAGCTGGATACCCGCCCAGATCCAAGTATAGTTTTCATGTTTGTGATCTCAAATCAATACGGGGCGAGTTTAATGTGCTGTTAGGGATATCCTCTGGTATAAAACAAATTAATTTTGATACAATCAAAACAGACTCAAGTAATAATAAAATGATGAAAAACATGACCAAAAATAATGTGATAGTGGTTGGCGGGGGCATGGTTGGCGCGGCTATGGCGATAAAGCTGGCTCAGCAAGGCTTTGGCGTGCGCATAATTGAAAAACACCTAATAGACCCATCGCACATTCTTAGTAGCGATAAGGTGGATATTAGAGTGTCTGCTATTAATCGTTTTTCAGAAAATTTACTTGATGAATTAGGGGCTATGCCTCTTTTAAGGCAAAACCGTATAGCGCCTTATCAACAATTAGAGGCTTTTGAGCGCGGTGGTGACAATTTATTATTTGATTGCGCCGACATAAACACGACACATTTAGGCCACTTGATTGAAAATAGTTTAATTCAAGCAAGTTTGTGGCAGCAATTTGGGCATTATAAGATTGAGGTTATTGAGCAATCATTGCCGGTAACTAAAATAGAGCAAACGGATGATTTAATTACGCTTGTGTATGGTGATCAAACCTATACAGCTGATTTAGTAATTGCCGCCGATGGTGGACAATCGCAGCTGCGTGCTAAAGCTAATATTGGTATTACGGGTTGGCAGTACCAACAGCATTGCATGGGGGTATTAATTAAACTCGATGCACCGCAACAAATTAAAACATGGCAACAGTTTACACCAAGTGGGCCGTTAGCATTTTTACCAATGCAGGCACCGTACGCTAATTTAATTTGGTACGACGATGCAAATACATTGCAAGCATTTAAAGGGCTAAGCCCAACTCAGTTAAAAACGCACATACTGAATAAATTCCCAGAACTTGCTGGAGACTTTGAAGTACAAACCCATGCAGTATTTCCGCTTACTCGCCAACATGCTAATAATTATTCGCAAGGGCGCTTGGTTTTAGTAGGCGACGCTGCACATACAATTAATCCCCTTGCTGGGCAGGGCGTTAATTTAGGTTTTCAGGACGTAGTGGCACTTGCTGAGGTTTTAAACGAAGCAGGAGATATAGGTTGCCCACTAAAACTTAAAGAATACGAGCGAGCTCGCCGCAGGGCTAATTTATTAATGATGAGCATGATGGACGCGTGTTACTTTGGGTTTTCTAATCAAATTACGCCACTTAAATGGGCACGCAGCCAGTTTTTAAAAATGGCTAATAATACGGGGCCGATAAAAAACTGGGTTTTAAAATACGCAATTAGTGGTGATTTAGGCTAAATTTAAAGTAGATATTAGAAAGGCTCATTTATGAGCCTTTTTTTATGTCTGTTTTTAAGTCAGCAAATAGTGACTCGGCTATATTGAACACGGTTTTAATTTAACTGGTGTTACATCACTAAATCGCAATTTAATAACTTTAAAGAGCCTGTGTGTGGATAATTTTTTTACAGTAATAATTATTTTAGGTGCGCTACTGCTTGTTGCTAGCTTAAAAACAACCGTTAAAGTTTGCAAAAAAACATCGCAAAGAGCATGGAGTGTACTGCTATGCGCTATTATTTTTTTTATTATAGGGTATTGGTGGATACTCTATTATTTTTCAAACCACGACATTGCACCCGTCGTTATGAATATGGTGGCTATGTTGTTACTTGGCGGTGGTGGGTTTGTTTTTTTAGTTATTAAACTGAGCTTAAAAAGTATTCTTAAAATAGAGCAAGCAACGCAGTATCAAAAATATCAAACTGAGCACGATAACTTAACAACTCTACCTAACCGCGATAAATTTTTTAAATCTTTAAGTAAACAAGTTGAATATCCTTCCCCATTTTCACTATTTTATATCGACTTAAATAACTTTAAACAAATTAATGATGCGTTTGGGCATCAGTGTGGTGACCAACTCTTGGCTGCATTTGCCAATAAACTAAATAAAGAATTATGCGGCATTGCTAAGTTATATCGAATAGGTGGCGATGAGTTTGCTTTTTTATTGCATACCGATACAGATGAAAGCATGAATTATTGTGTAAACATTATAAACTCAGCCGTCAAAAGTCCGTTTTGTACGAATGAGCAAATGGTTAAAATACAATTAAGTATAGGCGTAAGCCGTTTTCCTGATGATAGCCGATTGCCCGATCAGCTATTAAAAAAAGCTGACTTGGCACTGCATGAAGCTAAAAAAACATTTCAACCTTTGGTAAATTACTCATCTGCAATAGGTAAACGAGCTGAGGACTTTTTTGATCTATCAGCCAAAATTAAAGTGGCATTACATAAAGATGAGTTTGAGCTTTATTTACAACCCATAATGGACTCTAAAGATCTGCAATTACATGGCCTAGAAGCGCTTATCCGATGGCCGCAAGATGATGGTAGCTTTATTAGTCCAGAAAAGTTTATAACCGTAGCTGAGCGTACAGGGCTTATTTTTCCTTTATCGAAATGGGTTGTACAAGAAGCCGTTAATCATATTAGAAAGCTCAAGCTATTTGGTTTCACCGGTACTATACATGTCAACTTATCGACGAAAGATATTGAAAGCAGCGAGTTTTACGATTTTATAATTAGTTTACTCGCAACCGACCCTACATTAAGCGACTCGTTAATTTTTGAAATTACAGAAGGTGCAATGATGACAAATATACCGGCTGCTAGAAAAATGATGCAACAGTTGAGTATGCGCGGGTTTAAATTTAGTGTTGATGACTTTGGTACTGGCTTTTCGTCACTGTCGTTATTAAGAGAGCTGCCGATTAATCAAATAAAAATTGATCAGTCGTTTGTCAAAGATATGCTTACTAACTCACCTGATTACGCCATTGTAGAATCTACATTGTTTTTAGCGAGTCGATTAAATTGCGATGTAGTTGCTGAGGGAATAGAAACTAAAGAGGTAGAACAGGCGTTGTTGAGTCTTAACTGTGATTATTTACAAGGGTATTTATATAGCAAACCAATAAATATAGATGAATTTATAAATGTTTATTTAAGTGCAGAAAAAGTAAGTTGAATTTAATGAGTATTGAGAAGTTTTAGATAGGGGAGTCAAATTGGCTGGGATACCAGGATTTGAACCTGGGAATGCCAGGATCAAAACCTGGTGCCTTACCGCTTGGCGATATCCCAACTATAAATTTGAATTAGTTTTAGTTCTTAATAAGAACATGGTGCGGAAGGAGAGACTTGAACTCTCACAACCTAAGTTACTGGAACCTAAATCCAGCGCGTCTACCAATTCCGCCACTCCCGCATCACTAAGTTGCTAATTTAAACTCTAAGCTAGAGCAATTCTTTTATCCAACTTTCCTTGATAGAAGAAGTTGGCTGGGATACCAGGATTTGAACCTGGGAATGCCAGGATCAAAACCTGGTGCCTTACCGCTTGGCGATATCCCAACAAAGAATT
>NZ_JADYWR010000032.1:0-33054 GCF_015864705.1 Pseudoalteromonas sp. NGC95 | reverse complement strand
TAATATTACCGGAGAAAAGAAAGCGAAAAGCTTATCCGCGAACGGTGCTCGCAAAGACACAAAAATATCCAGTTAGGTATAAACGAAAAAACACCACTCGTTCTTAAACGAGTGGTGTTAACCCTTGGGTGCCTATTTTTTAATTTACAGGCAAGCAATTTTATTTCATTTACGGTAAAATCAGTCGCCAATACCTGTTTGAGTTTAATTTTTGCTTAACTCTAAGCTGCGCTCAAATCTTATATCCACCACTGGGGTTTCTAATTATGTCAGATAAGTGCTACATCACAGCTCAACAGCTGCTTGAAGATTCGTTCCGCGTAGCGGCACAAGTATACCAAGATGGCTTTCGTCCTGATTTTATTATTGGTATTTGGCGAGGTGGTGCACCGATCGGTATTGCTGTTCAAGAATATTACGATTACAAAGGCATTGAGACTGACCACATTGCAGTACGTACATCGTCTTATTACGGTATTGGTAAACAGTCGAAAGAAATTAAAGTACACGGCTTACATTACATTGTAGAGAACGCAAATGCAGGTGATTCATTATTAATTGTTGATGATGTATTTGACTCAGGTCGTAGTATTGTTGCATTAAAAGAAAAGCTTTCAGAGCTTATGCGCTTAAACTTGCCACGTGATATTCGTATTGCATGCCCGTACTACAAGCCAAAAAACTCAAAAGTAGACACTGTTCCAGATTATTATATTCATGAATCTGAAGAGTGGTTAGTGTTCCCGCATGAATTATCGGGTTTAACACCGGATGAAATTATTGCTGGTAAATCTGATCTTGCGAAAATTCATGACATTTTGCTAGAGAAGTAATTAGTAATTTGCATAAATAAAAAAGGCCGTTAAGGCCTTTTTTTATTTTAAAGCTGAGCAAAGCTATCTACGTATTCACTTAGTTTTGGTATATCGACTGCTTGCAAGCCATCGTTACTTCTAAGTACCAAGCCTTTTTCTACGAGTTCTGTAACAACACGTCTGTAAGCTCGCTCAGTGGTAGCAAAACGTTCGGCTTCAGCATTTACAGTTGGGTAGGCTCTAAGTAGCGTAGGGTTGTTGTTCTCGGCCCTTAGTAAGCAATCTTTAGCTATGTTATAGCTAAGTGGTAGTAATAACTTATCTAAATTGATTTTTTGGTTTTCCTGAAACTTAGCCGCAATAGTTTGTGCTGTGTATAAGCTTAGTTCTGGTTTTTCAAGCAGTAGAGCACGCCAATGCCTTAATTCAATAAGGTTATAAGTGACATCGCTAAAGCACGTTACCGTATATATACACGGATTATTATTTAGCGCTTCTATTTCACCAATAAGGGTGTTGTTACAATCCAATTGTCCTAACAGCAGGCGTCGTCCATTACCTACGTCGTAACTAAACGACACAGTGCCACTGCGTACAAGCACAAGCTTGCTTAAAGGCTGATCTTGATGGATCAGAACTTCTTTTTTTGATTGTTGATAGCTACTACCGGCAAAGGTTAAAAGCTGATCAACAAGGTAACTAGAAAAATGGTATTGAAACATCAATGTGCTCTTCGGACATTTGTCCTATTTATTACATCTTAATGACGATAGCATTAAGACACTAAGAATTTACGCTAACTTGCTACTAATATTATTAGCTTTGCTAAGAGTATTATTTTACCTTCATTTCCCGTGTAATGATTTAAGAATTTGCTGGTATTTTCCGGCAAACTTTTTCAGGTTTTTTAAGCAGGTTAGCTTTTTTATTTTGTTGTAACTTTGCAATACTTACAAGTGCCATAAGATAGCAGTACATGTAATGCTAACCTAAAGGCTAGGAGAGAACAATTGAGTTGGGAATATTTAGGTTATATTGCATCAGCTTTATTGGTTGCATCGTTAACAATGACAGATGTAGTAAAACTACGTTGGTACAACATGTTTGGTTGTATTGTATTTACTGCTTACGGTGTTGCCATTGGCGCAGTGCCTGTTATTTTTACCAACGGCTTATTGTCGCTTGTAAATTTATACCACATTATAAAAATATATCGCCAACCTAAAGTTGAAGACGCTAAAAGCTAAAATAAGTTATCTGCACAAAGTAAGTTAATGGTTTTAATTAAAATCAAAAACTTCAGCTTTTGTGCAGTCCAGCTTAAAGCGTATATAGATAATCTCATATCACTCTACATAACTTACCTTGATGAACCTTTGAACCATGCTGTAATCTCCTACTTAAAAGATGATTACCTTAGGTTTTAATACGTCGATCGTTAGCTAAACTCTGCTTGCGGTTAATAAATATATAAATAAGCGCTTCTAAATTTCATAAAAAAATCCGATAGCAGTAAACTGCTATCGGATTTTTATCTGTTATACCAACCTGCTTACATATGCTATTTAATTCATTAAATTGCTTAAATATTTATGCAGGTAGGCACTATGGTATTTACGCTTTTTCTAAATCCTCAACGTCACCTAAACCTGCAGTTAGTTCTTCAAGTAATTGCTTTATTTCTTCAGAAGCTAAAATAAAGTCAGCATCAAGTTTTAAAGCCATATCTTCTTTAGGAATATCTGCGTTTTCTTCTTTTAGAGTTTCAGAGTAGCTTAAACGTTTGATAGAGCCATCGTTTTGCAGCATAAACTTAAGACGCTCTTGCCAATCAAGTGCAAGTTTAGTTACGCGTTTACCACTTTCTAAATGCGATTTAACTTCATCACACGATAGATCATGACCTTTAAGCTTTACTTGTGCGCCGCTGTCGTCTGCTTCTTCAAGTTCAGCGTCTGAGCCAATAGCAAAACCTTCTGGTGTACTAAAGTTAGTTAACCAATCAGTTAAAAATACATCTAGGTCGTAGTTAGCAAACGCAGGTACAACCGGAAGCGTTCCCAACGATTTACGAAGTAGTGCTAGTAGCTCTTCTGCTTTATTAAAGCTGCCACTATTTACAACAACCCAACCGTTTTCTTGGTCAATAAAGGCAAATTGTAAGCTCGACTTTTTAAATGCTTGAGGTAGAAGAGTATGAAGAATGTTTTCTTTCAATTCGTCTTTTTCTTTCTTTTTAACTGGGCGGTTTTCTTCGGCTTCTATCAGATCAATTTTCTCAGCGACTAGTTCGTTAATAACAGAAGCAGGGAGTACTTTTTCTTCACGTTTAGCGCAAACTAAAATACTTTTTTGAGAAAAATGCGATAGCGTATCGCCATGTTTTCCAAACGCTTTTGTCCAACCAAATGTTGCAAGCTCTTGACCAGTACATGGGCGAAATAAATCTTGCTCTAATGCTTTATCAAAGTCTTCTTGAGTATATGAAACGTCTTGCTTAAAGCGGTAACAAATAAGGTTACTAAACCACATAGGGGAATTGATCCATTTGAAAAATTTGTACAATCATAGCAATAAAAACAGCATCTCGAAATGACTGATTTGTTACTAGGGCGTGTTGAACTTTATGGATTGAAATTTGTTCAATCTAGGGGCGATTAAATCGCGGCGCGAGGTTTGTAACCTAGTGGAATAAGTAAAAACCGAGCAACAAAGAGTTAATCGTCCCTAGATCGAGCTCAAAGGGCAGCGCATGTTTGGTATTTATGCTGCGTTGTCGCCTATTTATGGGGAATAACCACGCTACATAGGCTCTGTCTTGCCTAAAAACCAAACACATTGCTGTAAATTCAACCACCAAAGAACAACACGCCCTAATAATTTAATGCATATACTTTTATTTATTCATATTTATTCATATTTATCAAAAATAGGCAGTGGCTTAGCCATGTTCTTCGGAAATTGAATATAGTAACGCAGACCTTTGCCCGGTTCACTCGTTGCATCAATAGAGCCACTAAGGGTTTGCTTGACCAAATTAAGCATTATATGGGTGCCTAATCCGCTACCACCTTCATCGCGTTTGGTAGTAAAAAATGGGTCAAATAATTTTTTTAATTGCTCGTTGGTAACACCGTTACCGTCATCTTTGTAATCAATAGTTAAGTTAGTGTCATCAGCGCTTATTTTAATATCCATTACACCGTTGCTTTTACCTTCAAAGCCATGAATAAGTGAGTTCATAATTAGGTTAGTAAAAATTTGGCTTATAGCCCCTGCAGGTAGATTTAAAACTAAATCATCAGGACATTCTAATTTTATAGTATGGGATGTCTTTTTTAGTTTTGGGTGCAGTGAGCGTATTACTTCGTTAGTGTAATCTTTAAAGTTAATGGTTCTTACTGCTTCACTGGCTTGATCGACCGCTATTTGTTTAAAGCTAGCAATAAGCTCCGAAGCTCTATCTAAGTTAGTGGTTAGTAAGCTTGTGCTTTGCTTTGCCTCGTTAATGAACTCTTCTAGTGCTTTTGGCGAAAGTGTTTTTTCGGTATAAGCATTTTCGAGTTTATTTAAGCGTTCTTGTAAAAATGATATTGCCGTTACACCTATCCCAATAGGGGTGTTTATATCGTGTGTAATACCTGCTACAAGTCCGCCTAGCGCAGCCATTTTTTCTGTGCCTAGTAAACGTTCCTGTGCAAGGCTTAACTCTTCTATATAGCGCTGAGATTCAGTTTGCTTTGTAATTAACTCTTGCTCTGTGCTGCGGCGTAAGTCTACTTCTTCGGTGAGGACAATTTTTTGCTTTTCGAGTTCGTATTTTTGCTGCTGTAAATCCATCATTGCTTGGCTTAAGTTGGATGTTTTACGGGCTACGTCTTGTTCAAGTTGTATGTTGTGTTGATCAAGCTTTTCGTTACTTATAATGAGTTCTTTTTGGGTGTGTTCAAGCTCTTTTCTATACTGAACCACTTTATCTATTAGTTTGTTAAATGACTGCTCCATCACTTTTAGTTCATTATGTTCTTCTGTTTCTATTTCTATATGTTGACCTTCTAGCTCGTCTAGTTCTAAATTTTCTAGTTGCTCAGTGAGTTCTGCTAAAGGGTCTGTAAGAAGTTTTCTAAATGCCATTAAAAATAAGATGATCAAAAAGGTGGTTTTAATCATCGCATTACCAATCAAAAAGTAGATTGATATCATAATGCGGCTAAAAACAACTTCTCGACTTGAGAATAAGGTAACGTCACCAACTTGAGTAGCACGACCTGAAAATTCAAAAATAAGTGGAAAGGTATAACCAAATAAACCCGATTTTGCGTCTTCTAAAATAACCTCTTCTTGTACTAACTGTTGGTTATATAGCTTGTGTATATCAAGAGAGCGCCCTAGCTGTGAAATAATTTCGCCGCTGTCGTCTCGAACAATAATCCCTTCAATCATGGGAATGGCGAGTAAACCTTCTGCTGTTGTAATTGTTTGCTTGGTATTAAGCTCCCAAATTGCACGTGTTAAGCTGCGACTAAAGGTTTTTTGTAAGGTACTAAGTTCATCGCGAATATAGTCTTTAGTATTGACGTATTCAGCAAGCACTTGTCCACAGGTCACTACAAAGGTAAGCAAAAAATAGACGGATAAAACGCTAGTCAGTAGCTTCTTAGAAAGACTTTTTTGTAACATGAGTGACTTGTTCATCCTTTATTATTTTTGTAACGTTACGATAGTAATTTAAAAGTTAGTCAATAAACCTCTAAAAATAAATAAAAAAGTTAAAATTTAATAAGATAAACCCAAAAAGTGAGCGTGTAGTATCAAAGTATTTAAACCAAGGTATAAATTAATAAATTCGTTATCTGTTATGTATTGTAGGCTTAATTAGTATTTGCTTTGGTTAATTATATCTTAAACGGATTTATTCTATATTTATCATTGTATTAAATTATTAATGCGCTGAGTGCTTTGAGGCGTGTTAAAGTGTCTAAAATGCAATGGAAGGCATTAGTTTAATAACCTTTTAATAACTTTGATGGTTGTGTAGTAGTAAACATGATGAAATTTTCGATATTAGTCTGTGACGATTCTGCAGTTGCCCGTAAACAAGTCGTGCGGTGTTTAAATGAATGTATAGACGCTCAAATACAACAAGCTACAAATGGAGCGCACGCTCTAGAACTTTTACGAGCACAAAGTTTTGATTTATTGTGCTTAGATCTCACCATGCCCGAAGTTGATGGTATACAAGTACTCGAGACTATAAAAACAGAAAAAATAGAGTGCTTTGTTTTAGTTATTTCTGCCGATATACAAGAAAAAATGAAGCAACGAGTCGCACAACTTGGCGCAATAGACTTTATCGATAAACCTATCAATAAATCTAACTTAAACGAAATATTGCATAAATTTGGCATTCATTAGGTTTTTTTATGTTAAAAAAGGCTGTTTTATCTTTTAATTTAGGGTTGACAGCATAGCCTTTGTTAAGGCAGTCTTAACATATGAAAACAATTAATCGCGTACTGACCATTATTATTACAACCATCATTCTTACTGGATAGTGGCATAGGTCGGTGCAACAAATTTAAAGGCCTGTGTTCACTTAGAACACAGGCCTTTTTTCGTTTTATGGGATGAGGAACATAAACAATGCGAGTTTTAAAATTTGGTGGGTCTTCGCTTGCCGACTATGCATGCTTACAACAGGTAGCTCAGCTAGTTAAAGCACAATTAAAAGATGAAATGCTTTTGGTACTTTCTGCTCCAGGTGGAATGACCGATTCGCTAGTTGCACTTGCAAGTGCAGCAGAACAAGGCTCTGACTTTTCGCAGCAATGGCAAGCATTAGTTAGCCGCTGTGAAGGTTTGAAAGCTGACGTTGAAAAAAGTGGTGTAGTAGTTACAAGTTGGCCAAACTTAAGGGAACTTAAAAATAAACTAGATGGCGTATCACTTATACAATGTTGCCCCGATCAAGTTCGCGCATTTGTAATTAGCTTTGGAGAGCGCGTTAGTGTTTCTTTAATGCAGGCTTTATTGAATTCGCACGATGCAAGATACTTAGAAGCAACAAGCTGTATCGCTTCAACTGGCGGTTATATCGACGCCGAGGCTGATTTAGTAACAAGTAAAGCGCGCTTTCAAGCTGTGCTTAAAGAAAGCCCTGCAACTATCTATATCATGCCTGGTTTTACAGCGAGTAATGACAAAGGTGAACTTACAACGCTTGGCCGTAATGGCTCAGACTACTCAGCAGCAATTGCCGCAGCATGTTTAGAAGCTGAAATTTGCCAAATTTGGACAGACGTTGATGGTGTATACAGTGCTGATCCTCGTTATATTAAAAAAGCGACTAAAGTAGATTTTTTATCTTATAAAGAAGCGATGGAGCTTTCTTACTTTGGTGCAAAAGTACTTCACCCTAAAACAATTTTGCCGTGTGCTAAAGCCGGCGTGCCGTGCGAAATTAAAAATACGCATAACCCAGACGCACAAGGCTCATTAATTGGTAACGATTATTCATCAGATGAGCCAGTAAAAGCGCTTTCGAGCCTACAAGACCTTGCAATGCTAACTGTCTCAGGGCCAGGCATGAAAGGCAAAGTAGGTATGGCGTCTAAGGTATTTAACGCGCTTGCTCACGATAACGTATCAATTGTATTGATCACGCAGTCATCATGCGAATTTAGCATTAGCTTTTGTGTACACGAAACAGACCTAGCACTTGCACTTGATGCGCTACAAACTGCATTTGAACTTGAATTACAAGCAGGGCTTATTGAGCCTGTACAAGTGCAGCGCAATTTAGCCATTGTTACTTTAGTGGGCGATAACATGCGCGCGCACCGTGGCTTAGCGGCTAAGTTTTTTGCATCGCTTGCACAAGCGCAAGTAAATATCGTGGCAATTGCACAGGATTCTACAGAAAGTGCTATCTCAGCAGTAATTGATGGTGAGCTATGTAACGACGCCGTAAAAATATGCCATGAAAACTTTTTCACGCATGTGCCGTCAATTGATGTATTTTTACTAGGTTGTGGCTTAGTCGGGCAAGAGCTTATTAATCAGCTTGAGCGCCAGCAAGCGTGGCTTGAAAAACGTAATATTAAACTTAATTTGTATGGTGTTGCTAACTCTCGTCAATTACACCTTGATAGTGAAGGTATTGCTTTTGGTGATTGGCAGCAAAAATTGGCCTCATCTGAGCAGGCGTTTGATTTAAAACTGGTAGAGCAGTTTGTTAAGCAAAATCATTTAGTAAACCCTGTGCTTGTTGATTGTACGTCGTCGGATGCACTTGCTGCGCAGTATGTAGACTTTTTAAATGCAGGTTTTCATGTGGTTGCTGCCAATAAAAAAGCAACAACAAGCTCATACACGTATTACCAAGATTTAATTGCAGCAACGCAAAAGAATAATCGTAAATTTTTATACGAAACAAACGTTGGTGCAGGCTTACCAGTAATCGACAACTTACAGTCGTTATTTGGTGCCGGTGATGAGTTATTAGAGTTTAGCGGTATTTTATCAGGTTCACTTTCGTATATGTTTGGCGCACTTCAAGATGGTTTATCACTTTCTGAGGCAACTATTAAAGCCAAAGAAAGTGGCTTTACTGAGCCAGATCCTCGTGATGATTTATCGGGTACCGATGTCGCACGTAAGTTATTGATCATTGCTCGCGAAGCCGGTATGAAATTAGAGCTAAGCGATATTGAAGTTGAGTCAGTATTACCACCAGGTTTTGCACAAGGTGATAGCGTTGATGAGTTTATGGCAAAACTACCAAGTTTAGATGCTGATTTTAACGACCGTATCAAAAGCGCTGCGAGCGAGGGTAGGGTACTTCGCTATGTAGGCACAATTAAAGAAGGCCACTGTAAAGTAGGTATTGAAGCGGTAGATGCAAAGCATGCGCTTAGTGTCATTCGTGATGGTGAAAACGCACTGGCTATTTTAAGCCAATACTACCAGCCACGTCCGTTTGTAATTCGTGGTTATGGCGCCGGCTCGGAAGTAACAGCCGCAGGTGTATTTGCTGATATTTTAAAAACGTTATCGCGCTAGGAGCTCGTTATGATTGAAGTATATGCTCCGGCGTCTATTGGTAATTTTGCAGTGGGTTTTGATGCACTTGGCGCAGCGCTTGCGCCAATTGATGGCAGTTTGTTAGGTGATGTAGCCGTTGTAAGCGCAGCACCAAGCGATGAGTTTATTTGCACAGGCGAGTACGCTCACAAGTTACCCAGTGATGCTAATGAAAATTTAGCGTACCAGTGCTTAGTGCATTTTAGAGCGCATGTTGCGCCTACTATGCCAAGCGTAAAGCTCGAGCTTAAAAAGAACTTACCAATTGGCTCTGGGCTTGGATCTAGCGCGTGTTCGGTCGTGGCTACCTTTGCTGCCCTTGATAAGTTTGCAAAAACTAATTTAAGTCAGGTTGAGCTTATCGAGCTTATGGCTGACTTTGAAGCTGTAGTGAGCGGTGGTCGTCATTACGATAACATCACGCCATGTTATTTAGGTGGCTTGCAGCTAACGGGTGATTTAATTCCTGATAAATCGATTGCACTGCCTGTTGATGAAAACTGGTATTACGTAGCTGCGTTTCCTGGTTTTTCACTTAATACAGCAAAAGCGCGTTCTGTTTTACCTAAAGAATTGAGCATGCATGCAAGTGTTGAGTTTGCGCAGCGTTTATCGGCATTTAGTAGCTTACTGTTAACTAGCCGTTTTGACGATGCGCTAAGCATAATGAAAGATGAAATAGCAGAACCTTACCGCGCACCGCTCATTAAAGGCTTTAGTGAAGCCAAAGCAAGCTTGCCAGCACTGGGCGCTGAAATAGTCAGTATTTCGGGCGCAGGACCAACCTTATTTACTGTGTGTAAAACACTTGAAGCTGCACAGCAATGCGCGCAGTGGTTAGAAACCAATTACATTAACGAGCAAGGCTTTTGCCACATTTGTAAATTAGATAACGACGGCACGCGTCAATTAACAGTTTTATAGGATAGGTAGTCATGCAATTACATAATTTAAAAGATAGCTCACAAAAAGTGTCGTTCGTTGAAGCTGTAAAAACAGGTTTGGGTCGTAACCAAGGTGTATTTTTCCCAGAATCACTGCCGCCACTGTCTGATGTTGATGCATTGCTTGATATGGACTTTGTTACGCGCAGCGGCAAAATATTATCTCACCTAATTGGTGATGAGTTACCAAGCGATACCGTGGCACAAATGGTTAAAAATGCATTTAACTTTCCAGTTAAGCTGGTGGAAGTTGAAGAGAACACATACTGTTTAGAGCTGTTTCATGGTCCTACACTTGCGTTTAAAGACTTTGGTGGTCGCTTTATGGCAGAGTGTTTAACGCAGTTTAATAAAGACGAGAAAGTAACTATTTTAACAGCAACATCGGGCGATACCGGTGCAGCCGTTGCGCATGCTTTTTACAATAAACCAAATATCGATGTTGTTATTTTATACCCTAAAGGCAAAATTTCACTTGCTCAGCAAAAGCTATTTACTACGCTAGGTAACAATATTCATTGTTATGCAGTTGAGGGCAGCTTTGATGATTGCCAAGAGTTAGTTAAAAATGCCTTTTTAGATGAAGAAGTTAAATCAACACTTGGGCTTAACTCAGCTAATTCAATTAATATTAGCCGTTTAGTTGCTCAGGTTTGTTACTACTTTGAAGCCATTGCACTGCTACCAAAAGAAAAGCGCGCAACAGCGCATATATCAGTGCCAAGTGGTAATTTTGGTAATGTGTGCGCCGCAATGATTGGTGCGGTTATTGGTTTACCTGTTGGCAAATTAAGTGCAACAACAAATCAAAATGATACTGTGCCGCGCTTTATGCTTGATAAAAACTGGACGCCAAACGCAACGCTTGAGTCGCTTTCAAATGCGATGGATGTAAGTAAGCCAAACAATTGGCCGCGTGTACAAACAATGTTAGATAATAACTGGTTTAGCTACGATAATTTTTATTCAACAAGCGTAAACGAGCAAGACACGCAAGCCGTGATGAAAAAAATTCAACAAACTGGCTATGTTGCAGAGCCTCATACTGCTATTGCTTACCAAGGTCTTGTTGAAAATCGTGCACCTGGTGCAGCGGGTATCTTTTTAGCGACAGCTCATCCTGCTAAGTTTAAAGAAAGCGTAGAGGGTATTCTAAATATTGAATTAGGTATGCCAAAACCACTTGCTGATGCACTAGCAAAACCATGCCTAGCAAGCGATATGAACGCCGATTACGACGCGTTACGTACCGAAATGCTCGCTAAATTAGGCTAAGTTAAATTAAAAGGAAAAGCGGCTTGAGCCGCTTTTTTTATAACTTTATACGGATGAGTACACTTAGTTATATTTACTAATTAAATGTAGTAAATATAATTCATTTAAAATTATTATGGCTTTATAAAAAAATATCATCTTAAAAGAGCTGTGAAATAGTTTCAATCCCTGTTTAAATATCCTCAACTTAAGAGCGTAGGCAAAGAGTCGTTTAAAGCGTACAATAAAGCCTCTAAAAAACACCATACACGTTGCCCTAGGAGACCCCAATGTTAGAACGTAGCATGAATATTTCGGATTTTGATCCAGAGTTATTTGACGCGATAACCAAAGAAACTGCTCGCCAAGAAGAGCATATCGAACTAATCGCTTCAGAAAACTACTGTAGCCCACGCGTACTAGAAGCGCAGGGTTCACAGCTTACAAACAAATACGCAGAAGGTTACCCAGGCAAACGTTATTATGGCGGTTGTGAGCATGTAGATGTTGTTGAGCAATTAGCAATTGACCGTGCTAACGAATTATTTGGTTCTGACTACGCTAACGTGCAGCCACATGCTGGTTCGCAAGCTAATGCAGCTGTTTTTCTAGCATTATTAGACGCTGGCGATACTGTATTAGGTATGAGCTTAGCTCATGGTGGTCACTTAACTCACGGTTCTCACGTAAGCTTCTCTGGTAAGCTTTACAATGCAATTCAATACGGACTAGATGAAGCAACGGGCGAAATTGATTACGCACAAGTTGAAGCACTAGCACTTGAGCACAAACCAAAAATGATTATTGGTGGTTTCTCAGCATACTCAGGTATTGTTGATTGGGCTAAATTCCGTGAAATTGCTGACAAAATCGGTGCTTATCTGTTTGTTGACATGGCTCACGTTGCGGGTTTAATTGCGGCAGGCGTTTACCCAAGCCCTGTTCCTCATGCACACGTTGTAACTACAACTACGCATAAAACACTTGCAGGCCCTCGTGGTGGTTTGATTATTTCTGCATGTGGCGACGAAGCAATCTACAAAAAGCTTAACAGCGCTGTTTTCCCTGGTGGCCAAGGCGGTCCTTTATGTCATGTTATTGCAGCAAAAGCAGTGGCATTTAAAGAAGCACTTCAACCAGAGTTTAAAGTATACCAAACACAAGTTGTTAAAAACGCAAAAGCAATGGTTGCTGTAATGCAAGAGCGCGGCTACAAAATCGTTTCTGACAAAACTGAAAACCACTTATTTTTACTTGATTTAATCGATAAAGATATCACTGGTAAAGATGCAGATGCTGCCCTAGGCAACGCTAACATCACAGTTAATAAAAACTCAGTACCGAACGATCCACGCTCACCATTTGTAACATCTGGTTTGCGTATTGGTTCTCCTGCAATTACTCGCCGTGGTTTTACTGAAGTAGAATCAAAAGAGCTTGCTGGCTGGATTTGTGACGTACTAGATAACATCACTGATGAATCTGTACAGGCGCAAGTTAAAGAAAAAGTAAAAGCAATTTGTGCAAAATTACCTGTTTACGCTTAATTGCATAAGCGGCAGTAATTTAGAGCACATAAGCCCTAATTTTTGCTAAGATAAAAGACCGCTATTTAGCGGTCTTTTTTGTTTTAAAACGGAAGTACCGAGCTATGCATTGTCCATTTTGTACCGCAAAAGATACTAAAGTTATTGACTCACGCCTTGTTGGCGGAGGCCATCAAGTTCGCAGGCGTCGTGAGTGTAACGACTGCCACGAGCGCTTTACTACATTTGAAGGCGCTGAACTGGTTATGCCTCGTGTTATTAAACAAGACGGCAGCCGCGAACCATTTAACGAAGATAAATTATTAAATGGCTTAAATCGCGCACTCGAAAAACGCCCAGTGAGCACAGAGCAAGTAGACGAAGTAGTGAATATAATAAAATCGCAACTACGCGCAACGGGTGAGCGAGAAATTTCAAGCCATTTGGTGGGGGAATGCATTATGGAAGCCCTCAAAAAGCTCGATAAAGTAGCGTACGTAAGATTTGCCTCTGTTTATCGCTCGTTTGAAGATATACGCGAATTTGGCGAAGAAATTGCCCGCTTAGGGGAGTAATACCAATTTTATTAAAAACATGATCATTCTATCGCATTAAATAGCGCACTCACTGCGTTAAAAATTATTCATATAGAACAACTATATGTCATAATTTTCGCCTTGTTATTGCGCTATTTTCTTAGCGCTATAATAGACCACTTATTTAACGCAATTGGTATAATAAATGCTGAACCAAGTTCCTTTTACCGAACATGATGAAATGTATATGGCACGTGCCATAGAGCTTGCCAAAAAAGGCCGATTTACTACCACGCCTAATCCTAATGTTGGCTGTGTATTAGTTAAAAATAATCAAATAATTGGTGAGGGTTTTCATCAATTAGCAGGTCAAGGCCATGCTGAAGTAAATGCACTGGCAATAGCTGGCAATAATGCACAAGGTGCAACGGCTTATGTAACGCTTGAACCGTGTAGTCATTATGGGCGTACGCCACCGTGTGCTGAAGGCTTAAAAAAGGCGGGCGTTGTAAAAGTAATTGCCGCTATGGTTGATACAAACCCACAAGTTGCAGGCAAAGGCCTTAAAATACTGAGCGATGCCGGTATTGAAGTTGCTTATGGATTACTTGAATCACAAGCTCGCGCACTTAACGTTGGCTTTTTTAAGCGAATGGAACAAGGCTTACCTTATGTGACCTGTAAAATGGCAGCAAGCATAGATGGTAAAACAGCGCTTAAAAATGGGCAAAGTAAGTGGATCACAAGTCCCGCTGCTCGCCAAGACGTACAATTATACCGAGCGCAAAGCTGCGCTATTTTAACCGGTGCCGATACCGTGTTAGTAGACGATGCTAAACTTAATGTGCGACTAAGCGAGTTGCCTTGCACGCTACCTACCGATTTACCGCTTCGCCAGCCCGTGCGTGTTATAATTGATTCACAGAATCGTTTAACGCCCAACCTTGCTTTATTTAAAATCCAAAGTGATGTAATAATATTTACGATTAAGGTTGATAAATCACTGCAATGGCCACATTTTGTAAAGCATATTGAAGTAAGTGAAAGTAACGGCAAAGTTGATTTACAGGCTGTTTTAGAAAAGCTTGGGCAACTGCAGTTTAATAATGTTTGGCTTGAGAGCGGAGCAACACTTGCTGGTAAAATGACAGAGCTTGATTTAGTTGACGAGTTTGTTTTTTATTTGGCGCCTAAATTAATGGGCCATGATGCAAAAAGTTTAGTTAATTTTCCTGAATTGACGAGTATGCAAAACACCGTTGATTTAACATTTAATGAATGTGCGCGCATTGGTGACGATTTACGTATCACCGCGTTAAAAACTCATTAAAATCACTTAATAAAAAGAGTAGCGCTATGTTTACTGGGATAATAGAAGCCACAGGCAAAATTGCTTTATTACAAAAAAAACAAGGCGACTTAGCCATTCGTATCCAAAGTGCTGACCTTGATATGGAAGACGTAAAGCTAGGCGACAGCATTGCAACCAATGGCGTTTGCTTAACTGTAGTTGATAAACATATTGACGGTTTTAGTGCTGATTTATCTAACGAGACGATTGGTTTAACCGGTTTTGCTCACTATGCTTTAGGGCAAACGGTGAATCTTGAAAAAGCCATGCAACCTGTTTCGCGTTTAGGCGGTCATTTAGTATCTGGCCATGTTGATGGCATAGCAACTATTACAAGCATTACAGCAAACGCTCGAGCAACAGAATATTGGCTTACAACCGAAGAAAATTTAATGAAATACATCCCGTACAAAGGTTCGGTATGTATTGATGGTATAAGCCTGACAGTAAACGCTGTAGAAGGTAATAAATTCAAATTAACAATTGTTCCACATACGAGTGAGCAAACCACAATTGCTCACTTTAAAGTAGGCACTCAAGTTAATTTAGAAGTCGATCAAATTGCACGTTATTTAGAGCGCCTTATAAAAGGTGCAGAGCAACCAACGGGCTCTGATATTTCGATGAGCTTACTCGCTAAAGCGGGTTTTATTAAATAACGAAACTGATAACTTACACGAGCAAATTTATGAATTTACACAGCGCACAAGAAATCATCGACGATATTAAAGCCGGTAAAATGGTTATTTTAATGGATGATGAAGATAGAGAGAATGAAGGCGATTTAATTATTGCCGCAGAGCATATTAGTGCACAAGCTATTAATTTTATGGCGACTCATGGCCGTGGTTTAATTTGTTTAACTATGACGCAAGAGCGTTGTGAGCAACTTGATTTACCTTTAATGGTTAAAAATAATGGTGCTGCATTTTCGACTAACTTTACAATGTCAATAGAAGCATCAAAGGGTGTTACTACAGGTATTTCAGCAGCAGATAGAGCGCGTACAGTGCAAGCGGCTATAGCTAAAGGCGCAGTACCAAGTGATATCGTGCAGCCTGGTCATATTTTTCCAATTATGGCACAACCTGGCGGCGTATTAACTCGCGCAGGACATACTGAAGCTGGCTGTGATTTAGCGCGTTTAGCTGGGCTTGAAGCATCATCTGTTATTGTTGAAATACTTAATGCCGATGGCACCATGGCGCGTCGCCCTGATTTAGAAGTTTTTGCGAAAGAGCATGATATTAAAATTGGTACTATTGCTGATTTAATCGAATACCGTAACTTAAATGAAACAACAATTGAGCAAGTTGCAAAATGTAAGTTACCAACTATTCACGGTGAATTTGATTTAGTTACTTACAAAGACACAATTGACGGCCAATTACATTACGTATTGCTTAAAGGCGATATAAAAGAGCAAGAACCGACAAATGTACGTGTACATTTGCAAAGTACCTTTAACGATATCCTACTTTCAGACAGAAGTGCTGACCGTAGTTGGGGCCTTTCTGAGGCAATGGCTTATATCGCTAAAAATGAAGGTGCTTTAGTTATTTTAGGTAAGCAAGAAAGCACTGAAGAATTAGAGGCAACTGTAAAAGCATTCGCAGCAGCTGATGCTGGCGAAAGCGTTACGCCACGTAAATTCAAAGGTACATCTCGCACGGTTGGTGTTGGTTCGCAAATACTTGCAGATCTTGGAATTAAACAAATGCGATTAATGAGTCGCCCTAAAAAGTACCATGCACTTTCGGGCTTTCATTTAGAAGTTGTTGATTATGTTGAGCCACAATAAGCATCACGCTTAAACTAGGCTATTATTTTATTTTTATGGTATGATGCGCAGCAATTTTTGCGCAATCGCAACCGCTTGAACTTATTTTTAGGGTTATCAAATGAAAATTATTGAAGGTAGTAAGTACGCTCCTGGCAAAAAGTTTGCCATTGTCATTTCTCGTTTTAATGACTTTATCGGTAGCAGCCTCCTTGCAGGTGCTGTTGATGAGCTAAAACGCACTGGTGGCGTATCTGATGACGACATTACCGTTATTTATGTACCAGGCGCGGTAGAATTACCTTTAGCGGCTAAACGCGTTGCGGCAAAAAAAGAGTATGATGCAATCATCGCATTAGGCGTAGTGATCAGAGGTGGTACACCACACTTTGACCTAGTTGCTGGCGAATCAAACAAAGGTCTTGCGCAAGTATCACTTGAGTATGATATCCCGGTTGCATTTGGCGTATTAACCACAGAAAGCATTGAACAAGCAATTGAGCGTGCTGGCACCAAAATGGGCAATAAAGGCGGCGAAGCTGCTTTAGGCGCGCTTGAAATGGTTAATGTGTTAGATAAAATTTAAGTTTAAGGAATTTTTGTGAAACCAGCAGCAAGACGTAAAGCACGTATCTTAGCACTCCAAGCCGTTTATTCTTGGCAAATAAGTGGCAATTTAATTGCCGATATCGAACAACAAATGTTGATCGAAACAGACGTTACTAAAATTGATGTTGAATACTTTAAAGATTTAGCGACGGGTGTTGCTGTAAATTATAAGCAACTAGACGAAGCTGTATCACCACATTTAACACGTCCGTTTAATGACTTAGATATGGTTGAGCGCGCAATTTTACGTTTAAGCAGCTATGAGCTTAAGTTCCGTGAAGATGTACCTTATAAAGTTGCTATCAACGAAGGTATTGAGCTGGCCAAAATATTTGGCGCTGAAGACAGCCATAAATTTGTAAACGGTGTACTTGATAAAGCTGTTAAGCATTTACGCAAGTAAGTAAACCGTTAAAGAGGGGAGCCGGCATAGGCCGGCTTTTTTGTGTATGAAGGAATTTGAATTAATTAACCGCTACTTTAAAGGTCGCGGGATCACCCGTCGTGATGTAAACCTAGGTATAGGGGATGATTGCGCTTTAGTAACCGTTCCACAAAACTGCCAACTTGCCGTTACAACAGATACTCTTGTTGCTGGCGTACACTTTTTTGATGATATTTCCCCTCGTGCATTAGGTCACAGAGCGCTTGCTGTTAATTTAAGTGACTTAGCGGCAATGGGCGCTGAGCCAACATGGGTTTCAGTTGCGTTAACCTTGCCAAGTATTGACCCACAGTGGATTGAAGAGTTTACTGAAGGCATGCATGAAATTGCAGAATACTTTAATGTGCAAATTATAGGTGGCGATACTACGCAAGGTCCATTAACTATCACTATTTGTGCAAAAGGGACTGTACCAGAAGGTACTGCACTTCGCCGTAGTGGTGCGAAAGTGGGTGATTGGATTTATGTTACAGGTCCGCTAGGTGACGCTGGACTTGCAATTGAGTCTCGCAAACAAGGTATAAGTATTGAGCCAGAGCATTTAAAGTACTTAAATAAGCGCTTTGACTTTCCAACACCGCGTGTTGCTGCAGGACAGGTATTGCGAGGCCTTGCATCATCGGCTATTGATGTATCGGACGGTTTAATCGCTGATTTAAGTCATATACTTGATATGTCGCAAGTAAATGCAGTTGTGAATATTGAAAGTATTCCGACTTCAGATGCAATGCAAGCAAGCCTTGATTTTAATCAGCAGCTGCCATTTATTCTAAGTTACGGTGATGATTACGAATTAATTTTTACTGTACCTGATAGCAATAAAAGTATGCTAGAAATAAAACTACGCCAGTATGGTGTAGATGCAACATGCATAGGTCAAATTAAAAGTGGCGATGGTCAAATTGAACTTTTACACAACGGTGAAAAGTTTGATTTTAAGCAGCAAGGTTTTGAGCATTTTGCAAAGGAGCTGGTTTGAACAAAAACCGAAAGTTTAATTTAAAGCGCCCACATCAGTTTTTTGGTTTGGGTTTTGGTACTGGGTTAGCCCCTAAAGCACCTGGTACATTTGGCACTTTTGCTGCATTGCCATTCATTTTTATGACTATGTATTATCCGCTATGGTTGCAAATTGTGTTTGCCGTAGTGATCAGTATATTTGGTATATGGGCCTGCGGTAAAACGGCTGATGATTTAGGCGTGCACGACCATCCTGCTATTGTATGGGATGAAGTGGCAGGCTATTACATTACAATGATTGGTGCAGCACTTAGCTGGCAAACATTACTCGTTGGTTTTTTGTTATTTCGCTTTTTTGATATAGCAAAACCTGGCCCAATCCGTATGCTAGACAAACGAGTACATGGTGGTTTAGGTATTATGGCCGATGATATACTTGCGGGCGTTTTTTCGCTTATATGCTTACAGGCGCTAATAAAAGTGGGTTTACTACCCTTTTAATTTTTTATATTTGATTTGTTTAACTAGGTGGCAGCAATATGATGCGATTTTTACTGGTTTGTGTACTGATGTTGTGCGCGACACCAAGTTGGGCTTCAATTAGTGATTACGTAGTTAAGCAATGGAATATAAAAGATGGTCTACCTTCGCAATCACTTAAAAGCGTAGTACAAGACCAGCAAGGCTATATGTGGCTTGGTACTCAGTTTGGCTTAAGCCGTTTTGATGGCACAACATTTACAAACTACAACACGCAAAATAGCCCGTTCTTGCCTAGTAATGGTATTAATAAACTTTTAGTCGATTCTAGTGGCTTATTATGGGTAGGTACTAAAAGTGGCTTGGTAGTTATTAACCCTGCCACATTTGCAGCACAAGAGTTTAATATTAAAGGTCCGGTAAGAGATATTCTTGAGGACTCTAAAGGCAGCATATGGATTGCGGCTAATGGTTTATACTATGTAGATAGAGGGCAAGTTGATTTACGCACTCAAGTAAATGGTCCCCTACCTATTGTTAATGCTACCGTAATTACCCAAATTGTTGGCTCTGTTAGCCAAATGGCACTCTCTCCTGAAGGTATTTGGCTGGTTAATGATCGTCATTTATTACGCCTTACTAAAAACTCATCAGATTTCTCTAAACTACGTTTAGAGCTTACCGCTAAAATATCGTTACCAGAGCGGTTAGCGCAAACCATAGTGCACGATTTATCATTCTTAAACGGTAATTTGTATATAGCCTCTGAGCTAGGTGCATACTTTTTAGATTTAGATGACGAACTAAGACCTTTTCCTTTACCTAATGCAAATAACTCAGCCGTTTATAAGTTTATGAGTGATACCGATGGTGGCTTATGGGTTTCGACTTATGGACGTTTATTATTTAGAGATAAAACCGGTGAGTGGCAATGGGTAGAACCAAGCCAACTTGATCAAAGCATATGGTTTGCTGATATTTTTAGAGATGATAAAAATAACGTTTGGTTAGCAAGTTTTAGTGAAGGCTTATGGCTTGCCCATGAAGGGCGAGTAGAAAGGCATTCAGCTGTTTCAGATATGACCGAGTCTGTTATGGCTATCAGCCAAGCTCCTGATGGAAAACTGTGGGTTGCTAACAAAAGCGGCATTGGTTATTTCGATTTAGATAAAAGTTTTATTAATTTAGTTCCAAGTAGTAAATATGGATACGCGTCAGTACACGATCTACAATTCGATGGTGAACGATTATATATAGCCACGGGGCGCGGCTTATTTGTTTTTGAAAACAAGACACTCTATACCGTCCCTGGTCGAGCGCTTCGCGATAACCCGGTATTTGCAATAAGTCGCTCTAGTAAAGGCGGTTTTTGGATTGGTACCGGACGCGGTTTATATCGATTAAATTATGCTGGTTTAACGCCTTTTGCATATAACGCTTTTTTAGGTAGTAAGTTTATTACCTACGTATTGGATAAAACAAACTTTGGTGTGATTGGTACTAGTAAAGGCGCATATTACTTTACAGACCGTGGCATTGAAAAAATTGGTGACCAAACAACACTTGAAAGTGCATACGTAACTAGCGTGCTACATATAGATGGCGTGGGTATTTTAATCGGCTCTCTTAACGATGGGCTTTTTTACAGAAGTACGCAAGGGCAGTGGCGTCAACTCGATGCAGCTAATGGCTTACCGTATGGGTCTATATTTAGCCTAGAATATGATGAAAAGTTAAAGCATGTTTGGGTAAGCACCATGAAAGGTGTTTACAGAATGCCTGTAGAGCAATTTAAAACAGAGATAAAAAGCTTAAAAGTTGAAGAAGTGATTTCATCTTTTGACCGTCAACTCGATGGTAAAGCGAATCAATGTTGTAGTGGACTTGGGCATGATGCGGTAGCAGACACCGGCAATTCTATTTGGTACCCAAGCTTACAAGGTGTTGTTGAAATACCTAAAAATGTAGAGCTATTTGGTGTGCTTGCATTAAAGCCAACAATAGAAACAATAACAACACCACTTCGTCATTTAACCACCGCTGCGCTTGGTAAAAAACCATCATTAGAAACAGACGAGCGTGATATAACGCTAACTTACACAGCTATTGATTACTATGCACCAAACAGTATTGAATTTAGATATAAACTAAGTGGCTTAGATAGTGACTGGCGCTATGCTAATACGCGACGTGAAGCTATTTATACTAACTTGCCTCCAGGCTCGTTTTTGTTTCAATTAGAAGCGAAGCGCCAAGGTGAAGACTGGACTAAAGCGCAAGAAGTAGAATACGGTTTTGTAGTGCCTGAGCGCTTTGACGAAACTATTTACTTTAGGCTTTTAATTACCAGTGGCTTTATTTTGCTTTTCTACCTTATTTTTTGGGTGTTTAGAGCGCAAGAGCGTAGAAAACAAGAAGCATTAGAGGGCTTGATCACCGAGCGTACCTTAGAGCTTCGTCAAGCTAATGATAAATTAGGCCAAGTGAATTCACAGCTTAAATTAGTTAGTCACTCAGATGAGCTAACAGGGCTGCGTAGCCGTCGCTTTTTGTTTGATCAACTCCCTAAAGATATTGAACACTTTCAACGTAATTCACAATCGCTGCAGGCACAAGGCAAGTCACTGGTGCTGGTAATTATTAACTTTGATAATTTCAGCCGTATTAATGATGCCTATGGCCCAATTGCAGGTGATAGCTGCTTACAGCAAATGGCTGCATTATTAAATTCGCGTACGCAGGGTTCTGACTATGTGGCACGTTGGAGTGGTGATGAGTTTTTACTATTATTACGTGATTTTAAATGCAATAAAATAGACAGCTATGCTTCAGATCTTTGTAAAGTAATAGCGGCTAATTCATTCCAATTACCAAATGGAAAAACAACTAATATCACGGCATCAATTGGTTGGTCATTTTATCCATTACCACTTTTGGGTGGGCAGGTAATTAGCTGGGAAACATCTATTAACCTAGCTGATATTTCATTGCACCAAGTTAAAAAGCGCGGTGGTGATGGTGTTGCAAATATTACGTTTGATGATCAGCTTGATGCATTTGAGTTTGAACAAAATTCTAACGTTGATCAACAATTAGGTATTTTACAAAGCAATGGCCTAGCTGATATTAAAGTGTGGATGCGCTGATCAGCAATATTTGATATTAAAAAAGGAGCCTAGGCTCCTTTTTTAATATGCTCAACTTTAGATGTATAGGAAGTTAATTAATAAACGCTTTAATAGCGGTTAATATTCCTTGCTCGCCTAACCCCATTTCATCGTGCATTTCATCTTGAGTGCCGTGTTTAATAAACTCATCAGGAATACCTAAGTTAAGGATATTAATATCAGTTTTTTGCGTTGCTAAGAATTCGTTAACTGCAGAGCCGGCACCGCCAGCAATCGCATTATCTTCAAGCGTAACAATTACATCGTGGCTAGTTGCAAGCTCATTTAAAAGTGCGGTATCAAGTGGTTTAATAAAACGCATATTAACAAGCGTTGCATCTAATTCATCTGCAGCAAGCTGTGCATTTTCAAGTAATGTACCGAACGATAAAATGGCAATTTTACTGCCTTTCTTAATTGTATCTGCCTTACCTATTTCAAGCAGTTGCATAGTGCTTTCAATGTCTGCAGTACCTGCACTACCTCGAGGATAACGAACTGCAACAGGGCAGTTTGCTTTATAACCGGTGTATAGCATTTGGCGGCATTCGTTGGTATCGCTTGGTGCCATAATTACCATATTTGGAATGCAGCGCATAAAGCTTAAATCGTACGCACCTTGGTGAGTTTCACCATCGGCTCCAACAATACCAGCGCGGTCAATGGCAAATAATACAGGTAAGTTTTGCAGTGCAACATCATGTATTAATTGGTCATACGCACGTTGTAAAAAGCTTGAGTAAATAGCAACAACAGGTTTTAAACCTTCACAGGCAAAGCCAGCGGCTAAAGTAACGGCATGCTGCTCAGCAATAGCTACATCAAAGTATTGATCTGGATGCTCTTTAGAAAAACGTACCATGCCTGAACCTTCGCGCATTGCAGGCGTGATAGCCATTAACTTACTGTCTTGTTCGGCCATATCACATAACCAATCGCCGAATACTTTTGAAAAAGTAGCAGCACTAGGTTTAGATTTAGGTAGGCTAGTTGTGCTCGGATCGAATTTTGGTACACCATGATAGCCAATAGGATCGGCTTCAGCCGGTTTGTAGCCCTTACCTTTTTGGGTTTTTATATGTAAAAGCTGTGGGCCTTTTAAATTACGCATATTACGTAATGTATCTACAAGCATGTTTACATCGTGACCATCAATGGGACCAATGTAATTTAGGCCTAATTCTTCAAAGAAGGTACCCGGGATCATCATGCCTTTAATGTGCTCTTCCATTTTACTGGCAAGTTGCTTTACCGGAGGCACACCTGAGAGTAACTTTTTACTACCTTCACGAATGTTAGTATAAAAGCTACCTGATAAAATTCGAGCAAAGTGATTTGTTAATGCGCCAACATTTTCAGAAATCGACATTTCGTTATCATTTAAAATAATAAGCATGTCTGATTTTACATCACCTAAATGATTCATCGCTTCAAATGCCATGCCTGCGGTTATAGCTCCGTCACCAATAATGGCTACAGACTTTCGACCTTTACCTTCTTTTTGTGCAGCAATAGACATACCTAAGGCAGCTGAAATAGAGGTGCTTGAATGGCCTACGCTAAACGTATCGTATTGGCTTTCATCGCGAAAAGGAAAAGGGTGTAAACCGTCTTTTTGGCGAATGGTGTGCATTTGCTCGCGACGACCAGTAAGAATTTTATGCGGATAAGCTTGATGACCCACATCCCAAACTAGGCGATCGTCTGGAGTGTTATAAACATAATGCAGCGCAACGGTTAGTTCAACCGTCCCTAAACCAGACGCTAGATGACCGCTACTTTGCGATACTGAGTTGAGTAAATAATCGCGCAGCTCATTGCTAAATGCAGGGAGTTTGTCTTGCGCTAAGTCACGCAATTGGGCTGGCTCGTCAACCAAATTAAGTAATGGATACTTGCTACTATCAAGTGTCATGGTTTTATATATATCCTTCGCTAACATTAATTAATTCAAAGCTTTTACGAATAATTAATGTTGAGTAATAATGTCAGTGCTAATTGCAATACGTATGAGCAAAAATTAGTGGTCACGCTCAATTAGATAATTTGCTAGCGACGCAAGAAGTGTTGTGTCAGCATCTATATTTGCTAACGCTTCATGGGCTTGTTGTATTAAATTCTGCGCCTTTTCTTTAGCGCCTAGCATACCTAATAACGCCGGATATGTCGCTTTATTCGCGGCAATATCGGAGCCTTGTGGCTTTCCTAAAATAACTGTATCGCCTTCAACATCTAAAATGTCGTCGTGTACTTGAAATGCTAGCCCTATAGCATACCCAAAAACACTTAAATTTTCTAAGGTTTGTTGATCAGCCTTTTCACTGCACAGTGCACCAAGTGTAATTGCGCAATTAATTAGAGCCCCGGTTTTTAGCTTATGTATTCGCTCAAGCTCTTGTACGGTAATTACTTTATCTGTTGCTGCTATATCAAGGCCTTGTCCGCCAACCATACCCTGAAGGCCTGATGCGTGGGCAAGTGTAGCAATCATTTTTACTTGTGTTTGCGATGAGCATTCAAATTTGTGATTCGCAATAAGCTCAAAAGCAAGAGTTTGAAGAGCATCACCGGCTAAAATTGCATTTGCCTCGCCAAACTCTATATGACAAGTAGGGCGTCCGCGGCGTAAGTCGTCATCGTCCATTGCTGGTAAGTCATCATGGACTAACGAATAGCTATGAATACACTCAATTGCAGCAGCAAGTACGTTTAAGTCTTGATGGTTTGCGCCGAGCATTTTACCTGTGGCATAAACTAAAAATGGACGTAATCTTTTACCGCCATTAAATAATCCATACTGGGTGGCGTTCTTTACCGTTTCTTCTGTATCGAGAGGCTGGTTAAAATGCTGTTGTAAGGTCGCTACTACATCTTTTTGAGCACGTTCAATATGATTTTTTATGCTCACAGCTATTCCATATCATTATCAAAGTTTGTAAGTACTGACTTTTCGCCATTCCCCATCAAAATTGATACTTTTTGTTCTGCTTGCTGTAATTTCCCTGATGAAGCACTTGCTAATGCAATTCCACGCTCAAATTGCTTTAACGATTGCTCAAGCGATAAGTCACCTTGTTCCATGTCACTAACGATTGTAGATAATTCTTCTAGTGCTTGTTCGAAACTTAAGTTTTCAGGTTTTTTAGTCGCCATCTTTATTTCAGCTTACATAATAAATTTAGGGGTCAATTTTAGGGGGAATGCTAAACTAGGTCAAAGG
The DNA here is from genome assembly GCF_015864705.1 of Pseudoalteromonas sp. NGC95. Classification (NCBI taxonomy): domain Bacteria; kingdom Pseudomonadati; phylum Pseudomonadota; class Gammaproteobacteria; order Alteromonadales; family Pseudoalteromonadaceae; genus Pseudoalteromonas; species Pseudoalteromonas sp. NGC95. The sequence continues at coordinate 7,885 of NZ_JADYWR010000032.1, read as the reverse complement.
ATGATATTGGTTTTTTACCTTTATAACGTTAAATTATATTTCAAGTGCATTAATAAAGCCTTAATAGCGGTCTGTTGGTTTAATAAATCAATTGATAATTAGGTAGCCTTTATAACTTGATCTAAGATAGTGCTAAAGGCTGCTTTTTATGTTTATTTATAAAAATGGCTTAAGCAATTCAATATGTTGCCGATAAGCAGTTAATAATAAAAGTTTATGATAAGGCCATTAAGCATGAAACTTCTGGAGGAAATGTGGATTTAGCAACCATAATCGGGATCCTAGGCGCAATTGGCTTAATTGTCATGTCTATGTTTATGAGTAGTAGCGGTGAAATGGCTATGTTTTACAATACCCCGTCGGTGGTTATTGTATTTGGTGGTTCACTCTTTATTGTTTTATCAAACTTCACCATGTCGCAATTTTTGGGGATAGGTAAAGTTGTTGCCAAAGCGTTTATGTTTAAAATCGAAACGCCAGAAATACTTATCGAAAAAGCAGTAGAACTTGCGGATTCAGCTCGTAAAGGCGGTTTTTTAGCACTCGAAGAAGCTGAAATTCCAAACCCCTTTATGCGCAAAGGCGTCGATATGCTCGTTGATGGCCACGACGCAGATGTAGTTCGCGCTACACTTCAAAAAGATATTTCTCTAACCACGACTCGCCATGAATTGGGCGCGGGTTTATTTAAGTCGTTAGCTGATATAGGGCCTGCAATGGGTATGATTGGTACTCTAATTGGTTTGGTTGCAATGTTGTCTAACATGGATGACCCAAAGGCAATTGGTCCGGCAATGGCAGTAGCACTATTAACAACTTTATATGGCGCGTTTTTAGCCAATGTTGTGGCAATTCCTATTCAGGTAAAACTTGAACTGCGTAAAGACGAGGAAGCGATGAATCAGCGTTTAATTTTGGATGCTATTTTAGGTATACAAGATGGTCAAAATCCAAAAGTAATCGAAGGTATTTTGAAAAATTACTTAGCTGAATCTAAACGCAAAGTAGATACCGAGGAGTAACTATGTCTGATCAAGAGTGCAAATGTCCACCACCAGGTCTACCTGCATGGATGGGAACGTTTGCCGATTTAATGTCACTGTTAATGTGCTTTTTTGTACTCTTGCTCGCGTTTTCAGAAATGGATGTACTTAAGTTTAAACAAATCGCGGGCTCTATGAAGTTTGCTTTTGGTGTGCAGAATAAAATTGAAGTAAAAGACATCCCTAAAGGGACCTCTGTTATTGCCATGGAGTTTACCCCAGGCAAACCAGAGCCAACCCCAATAGAAACCATTCAGCAGCAAACAGTCGAAATGACTCAACAAATGTTAGAGTTTCAGGCTGGCGATGAAAGCTCAGCAGGCGGCAGGCAAGAACAGCGAGGGGATAAACGCGGTGGCGAATCTCGTAGTACCTCACAAGAAGAATCTTCTGAGCAAGCAACTTCAGCAGCCGATCAGGAGCAAACTAACGAGCTTGTTAAAAAGATAGCGCAGCAGCTTGAAAAGCAAATAATCGATGGCGCAATTGAGCTTGAGTCTTTAGGGCAGCAAATAATTATTCGCATTAGAGAGAATGGTTCATTTCCTTCAGGTAGTGCATTTTTACAACCTAAGTTTAAACCTATAATTCAAGATATCGGTGTGCTGTTAAAAGATGTACCCGGTGAAATAACAGTATCTGGCCATACAGATGATTTTCAGGTATCGAATGAGTTATATATTAATAATTGGGACCTATCATCAAAGCGTGCTGTAGCCGTTGCAAGTGAACTGCAAAAAGTCCAAGGATTTGATAAAACCCGAATGATGGTGGTTGGTCGAGCTGAAACACGACCACTTGTACCGAATGACACCGATGAAGATCGCCGCAGGAATCGCCGAGTAGAAATATCTATATTACAAGGTAAAGCAAAAGAGTCAGCTCCTATAGATGTAAGATAACTTTTATTGGCAAACACACTTATTTATCATAAAGTATGCTTTCTTTAACAAATGTAACGGAATAGTTTATGAAAAAGGTCGATAAGTTTAGTCATATGCCAGGAAATGGCGGTGGTAATGACGATGATGAAAAAAAACTTGATTAACTCTAATGCCTGAATGGTTTTTAAAGACTATATTGATATTAGATACTAGTTGGGTGTTTATTTTAAGCCCTGCTATTTTCATCTTTTATTTTAGAAAAGATTATTTGGCCCTGCGTTTCGCTTTAATTACAGCCGCTTTTTTTTTATATGGAACCATTATTCATCCTTACTTGAAAGAGTTTGATAATGGGATTTATGTTTATCGATACCTTGTTTGGGCCCTTAATGATATTGCTTGGATGGCACTCATCGCATATCTGGGTTTAAAAGATAAGGTTTATTTATGGCAATGCGTATTAGGTCAATTGGTTGTTATTATGGCACCAATTTTACAGCTATTTAGATTAGTCGACCGCCATTTATGGGATCTTTCTTATAGTACATACATTTATAAAACCTTATTGCCATTTATTAATATAGGCACCGTTGTTGTTTGTTATCTTCCGCTTATTTATATTTTAACAAAAGACAAAAAAAGCCCAGCTAGCCAATAGTTACAAAAAGTTCCCTCCTTTAAAATAGCTGTGCTAGACTACTGTTTATATAAACAGTGATGAGCAGGCTATGAAACTCTACATTGCAGAAAAACCTTCACTTGGACGCGCTATTGCTGATGCGTTACCAAAACCACATAAAAAATATGATGGTTATATAGAAGTCGCTAATGGCGATTGTGTATCGTGGTGTATTGGACATTTGCTAGAACAAGCAGAACCCGATGATTACGATGAGCGCTTTAAAAAGTGGCAGTTTGAACACTTACCTATAATACCTGAACAGTGGAAGTTAAAAGCCAAAACCAAAACTCGCAAACAGCTCACTGTTTTAAAAAAATTAATTAAACAAGCCTCGCAACTTATTCACGCTGGCGATCCAGACCGTGAAGGCCAGCTACTAGTCGATCAAGTAATTGAAGAAGCTAAAATAAGTCAGGCTAAAAAGCAGAGTACGCAACGTTTACTCATTAGTGATTTAAACTTATCGGCGGTAAAAAAATCACTGGGTACTATGCGTTCTAATCGAGATTTTATTCCGCTAAGTGTATCTGCTTTAGCGCGCTCTCGTGCTGATTGGCTATTTGGTATGAATTTAACACGTGCATACACACTAGCTGGGCAAAAAGCAGGGTTTGGTAATGTGCTTTCGGTAGGGCGAGTACAAACCCCTATTTTAGGTCTTGTTGTTAATAGAGATAACGAAATAGCACACTTTGTATCTAAGCCTTTTTACGATGTACTGGCGCATTTACTTACTCCAGATAACCAGCCATTCATAGCTAAGTGGGTTCCTAGTAAAGCATGTGAGCCACATCAAGATGAAGAAGGGCGAATACTTAACAAAGCACTCGCACAAAATGTTGCTTCACGCATTACAAAGCAAAGTGCTGAGCTTACTTCACTTGACCAAAAACAAAAAAAACAAAGTGCTCCATTACCTTATAATTTATCTGCACTGCAAATAGATTCGGCTAAAGCATTTGGTATGCCAGCTCAAAAGGTGTTGGATATTTGCCAAATACTTTACGAACGTCATAAACTAATTACTTACCCACGCTCTGATAATCGTTATTTACCTAAAGATCACCATCAAGATGCATCTGCTATTTTTAAAGCTATAAGTGCTAATGGTGGGCAAAGCAGTGAATTAGTAAATGGGGCTGATGTAAAAAAGCGTAGTAAATGTTTTAACGATTCAAAAGTGGCTGCCCATCATGCCATTGTGCCTACGGCTAAGCAGTTAAAGTCAGCGAGTTTGAGCGGTGACGAAGCGAAGGTATATCAATTAATAAGCCGCCATTACCTAATTCAGTTTTATCCCGACTATATATATAACGAAACTAAAGCAGAGATAACAATCGCTGGCGGATTATTTAAAGCAAATGCAAAACAAGATGTAAGCTTAGGCTTTAAGGTATTAATGGGTAAGTCTGAATTAAAAGATGAAGCTACGTTACCTCCTTTAACAAAAGGTATGTCTCTTTTTTGTGAGCAAGGCGAAGTAGTCGAAAAGCATACATCACCCCCTGCTTATTTTACCGATGCTACATTATTGGCTGCGATGACCGGCATTAGTCGTTATGTTAAAGATCCACAAATTAAAAAAGTATTAAAAGACACTGATGGTTTAGGTACGGAGGCAACACGTGCGGGAATAATCGAGTTGCTATTTAAGCGGCGTTTTTTAAAACGTGAAGGTAAGTCAATTAGAGCGACCGAAACGGGACTTGCCCTTATTAGCGTATTACCACAAGGTTTAGCGAGTCCTGATTTAACCGCAAAGTGGGAATCGAGCTTAGGTGATATCGCGCAGCAAGTAATGAGTTATCAGCAATTTTTACAGCCTTTACTTGCTGACCTAAATGGGTTTGTACAATTAGCAGCAAACTGCGATAGCAATGCATTTGCAAGGTTACCAAAAAGCTCACCTAAAAAACGCTTTGCTAAACGAGGTGGAAAAGCGACCTTTAAAAAGTCGAGTTATAAAAAAAGCTCTGTTGCTAGTTAGCTACAGAGCCATTTTATTAAACGATATTACTTAACCTGAACTCTACTTGAGATAGATTTATTATCCAGAATTCAGGTTACTTATTAAATAAACCAACAGCAGCGTTACTCATTGCTTTTATTCCGGTAGGGATAGCAACTTTATAATCTGGTGCAAATTTACTAGAGTGTAGGGAAGGGAGTACTTCACCTGCTTTTATCGAATCTGCATATTGTGCTTGGTTTACGCCACCTAGCCAAAATAAGGTAATCGGGATGTTTTCATCGGTGCGTCCGTATAGGCCAAAGTCTTCACCTGCCATTACAGCTTGTGTTTCAAGCACATTAGTATCACCAATTGCGCTGGCAATAGAGTTTCTAACAATGTCTGTTTGTGCAGGGTTATTATAAGTAGATGGAATAGATTCATCTTCATGTACATATACTACAGGGTAGTTTGATTCATTTAGGCCAGCACTTTGTGCAATACCTGCCGTGATTCGTTTTATTGCTGCTATTTGAGCACTTCTAACATTTGGGTTATAGCTTCTGAGAGTGAGTTGTAGTTTTACTTCATCCGAAATCACATTATGTTTTGAGCCACCATGAATAGACCCAACGGTAATAACCGAAGGCTCTAGCGGTGAAAGTTCTCGGCTTGTGATTGTTTGCAGAGCAAGTACTGTGCGTGCAGCTATAATCACAGGGTCTATAGTTGTATGCGGATAAGCACCATGACCACCTTTACCTTTTATTGTAATATCGACAGAATCTACACTTGCCATAGTGTATTCATTTTTCATTGATACCTTACCAGCGGGGACGCTAGCACTTACATGCAAAGCAATTATATGATCAGGTTTTTCATATTTACTAAATAGTCCTTCGCCTAACATGGCTTTAGCACCCCCACCAACTTCTTCGGCAGGCTGTGCAACCATCATCAAAGTGCCTTTCCATTGATCTTTGTGTACTATTAATTGCTCAGCAGTACCAATAAAAGAGCTCATGTGAATATCGTGGCCACAACCGTGCATTACACCTACTTTCGCACCATGCTCGTCTATTACTTTAACTTTTGAGGCATAGGACTTTCCTGTCTGCTCTATAATAGGTAAGCCATCGGTGTCAGTACGGATCATCACGGTTGGACCGTTTCCGTTTTTGTAAATGCCGACAACACCAAAGCCACCTACATTACTTGTTACTTTAAAACCCAGCTGAGTTAATTTATCCGCTATTTTATTACCCGTTTCTTGTTCGTGATAAGAAAGCTCTGGCGATTGGTGTAAATCGAGGTAAAACTTTTCTATAGCTGGCATGGTTTTGCTTAAATTCAAATCGAGTCCATTTGCTTGTACTAATGGGCTTGCTAATAAAAGTATTGCACTTAGATAAGTTAATTTCATGTTTTCCCTCATTGTTGAATATGTATACCGGATGATTTAGGTATATGACTTGTAATTATTATGTTCACCACCATATAAAAACCTAAATAGATGAATATGGCAATCAATTCAATGAGCAACATAGTTAGTATTAATGCGCAAAACCTTCAACAAGTACTCGGTGAAACATCACAGCAAAAATTGGTGTTGCTTAACTTTTTCTCTCCTCAAAGTCCTGACTGCATCGGACAGGCTGCAATTTTAGATAAAATAGCGGCTGAATATGCAAGCTATATAGTAGTAGCAAACCTAGATTGCGATGCAGAGCAAGCACTCGCTTCTCAACTTGCGCAACAAGTTGGTCTGCAAACACTGCCTACGCTTGTATTATTAAAAGACTCTGCACCAGTAGATTTACTTGCAGGTGTTCAAAGTGAGGCACAAATACGCGAAGCCCTAGCAAAGCATTTACCTGCGCAACAAGACTTACTGTTAGAGCAAGCAAAACAAGCGTTATTAAAGTCAGATTTAAATGCTGCATTCAATTATGCAAAGCAAGCTTATGAAATAGACAGCGGTAATGCACGCATCAAATTAGTGCTTGCAGATATATGTATTCAAATTCACAAGGTAGATGAAGCCCAAGCGCTTATAAATACAATAGACGTACAAGAGCAAGATGCTTACTTTAATAATATAAAAGCAAAATGCGAAGCTGCGCTTGAAGCAAAAGACTCACCAGAGATTAAAGAAAAGCAACAACAAGTAGAAAAGTACCCAAATGACCTAGAATTAAAAGAAGAGCTTAGTATTTTACTCAATGAAGCAGGCAGAAAAGAAGAAGCATTGGATATACTATTTACAGTGCTGCAAAAAGATCTGAATTTCAATGAAGCGAAACCAAGCTTTTTAGCCATTATTGCCTCTTTACCTGATGGCGACGCACTCGCAGCAAAGTATCGTCGCAAGTTATATAGTATTTTATACTAGGGTCTGTTGCTCTTTGCGGATTAAAATTTGTTCAAACCAGGGGGTGTTTAATCGCGGTGCGAGATTTGTAACCTAGTGGGCTCGGTAACTGCTCCTGCGTTACCCTACTGGCTTACATCCATGTAAGAATAAGTAAAAACCGAGTAACAAAGAGTAAATAGCCCCTAGGAAGAACCCTTTGGGCAGCGCCTGTTTGGCATTAATGCTACGTTATCGCCTATTTATGGGGAGTAACCACACTACATAGGCTCTGCCTTGCCTGAATACCAAACAGGCTGCTGCAAATTTAACCTTGAAAGATAAACAGACCCTAGATTCTAATAACTATTACTTTTGAGAAGCACCTAAATAAGGTGCTTTTTGCATTTTTAAGGTTTTAATTAAAAGCTATAGAATGGTTTAGCTATGTAAAAACAAGAGTTATCAACAGGTTTTTGTGGGTAACTTGTGCTTATCATGTGTGCTTGCTTGGGGCTTAATTTTAATTACTATTTTATGCAAATAACGCTTGCGTAAAATCCGCCGCTCCCTATAATGCGACCCCACTGAGACGGGAAACGCCAACGCATAGCGAGGCACGAACTACTCAGAGAGTAAAATAAAACTTCGGTTTTAAATTATCGAAAGAAAGTTTAAAACTAAGTGTTGACTCGAAAAATAAAGGGTGTATTATTCGCATCCCTTGAGACGCTAAAGCGACTCAAAACGTTCTTTAACAATATAAAGCAATCATCTGTGTGGGCACTCGTACAGATTGAGTTCTAACAGCCAACCTACTTACTCTTTATGAGTAATTAGCGAGGCAAACAAATTTAGAGTCTCAATTGAAAACTGAGTGACCAACAGAATAGTTATTTCGGTAATTATTCGGCACAGTCAATTCAATATCGAAAGATATTAAAATAAATTCAGAATTCATTGAGCTGTCGAAAG
>NZ_JADYWR010000031.1:0-34647 GCF_015864705.1 Pseudoalteromonas sp. NGC95 | reverse complement strand
TTTAGCAGCTTCTTTAGCAAACGCTTCGAGTTCTTCTTTATTCATGTTCATCGCCTAATCCTTAAACTCTTGATAGAGTAAATTATGATAGGCAGTTACACAAAATTAGTTACACCCTCTCCTTATTCTAAAGCGGGCACTTTCAATGGTATCCGCTTAATCTTACTACCCTCAATATACCCCTTGAAACCCATCTAATAATTTCAAATATAACAACTATACCTCTATTAACTCATTAATCAGTATGAAATAAGCTTCCTCTCTTCCCTAAATGATAATAAGTTGTTGCATTTTTGTTCGTTGTTCCTAATACTAGAGTCTGTTGATCTTTCAAGGTTAAATTTGCAGCAGTCTGTTTGGTATTTAGGCAAGGCAGAGCCTAAGTAGTGTGGTGTTCCCCATAAATAGGCGATAACGTAGCATTAATGCCAAACAGACGCTGCCCAAAGGGTACTTCCTAGAGGCTATTTACTCTTTGTTGCTCGGTTTTTACTTATTCTTACATGGATGTAAGCCAGTAGAGTAACGCAGGAGCAGTTACCGAGCCCACTAGGTTACAAATCTCGCGCCGTGATTAAATAGCCTCTAGTTTGAACAAATTTTAATCCGCAAAGAACAACAGACCCTAGTGAACACCTAAGCTGACAAGCTTATGTAAACCAACATGAATACCTTAAATGATAATAAAATATTAAGTACACAACATTAAGGAATTGTATGAACAACACAAAGTGCACACACAAATTAATTAAGCCAAGCCACCTAATTGGTGCGGGGTTAGCTATGTTAATGAGCTTTTCTGCAGCGAGTAAAGACTATAAAATTATATTAATTCATGGGTTACAAACTTCGCAAATAACAAATAAGTCGGGTAGTGATGTAATTAATGATGGTGAAACATATTGGCAATCGTACTGGAATAATCGTGCAGATGAGCGAATTGATTGGTCTGCTTATGAACGTATTGAAGGTAAATTGCTACCGATTGGGTGTGGCCAAAGCTAAAGCAAATTTCACGCTCTAATTTATGCAGTGATGGCTGTGTATTTGTAACACATTCAACAGGAGACTTAGTTGCACGCCATATTATTGATAATCAAGAAAACTGGTTAGAAAACGAAGGCTTAGAGCCGCTTAATATTGTTGCTACGTTTGATTTAGCAGGCGCGGGTGGTGGAAGTGAGCTGGCTGACGTAGCTGTTAGTGCTTTAACTGGCGCATCATGGAACTTTGCGGTCGATGCTGCACTCAAATGGTGGCTAGGAAGTGATGTAACCGAAGCTGTTGGTGTATTACACGATTTAAAAGTAAACAATGCACGTAAAATTTCACCATTCCCAGATGCACGCACGCCACGTTTACGCTTTGTTGCCGATGGAAATGCATATTTGGGTTTAACGGGTGGTTTTTTAAAAGGCAATGATGATTCGGTTGTTGCATCGCACTCTTCATGTGGTGCCAGTTCGGCTGGCTCGTTTGGAAGTTGTAGCAGCAGTATTGATACAAATGGCCATTTAAAATCGCAAGGTGATGCAGTAAGTAGCTTTATGCCAAACCATTACCCAATGATGATGAGTGACAGTTATAGCCATAACGAAATACATAACGCGCAGCGAAAAGGTAATGTAACAATAGCCATGAATAACGTAAATGTGGAAGGTGACACTGTAGGTTTTAATACGTTTGATAAAACTACAGGTAGTTGGTTTTGGAAAAAACAATATCGTTATATTAAGGATTCAAATAATTTAAGCGCATCAGCACTTATTTATAATGTGATTCCATAACATACAAGGCGTGTAGTTAAAAACTATACGCCTTATAAAAGATTGAAATATAAAAATGAAAAAATTTTATGTCGTTGCTTTAATTATTAGCACTATTTTATTCTCGCTATGGTTTACAGGTAAAAATGATGCTCATAAAGTTGCTGAGCCAATAACCCCTCAGGTTAAACACAGTGCGAGCGTAGCTGATTTATCGCCAGTAAAAGTGATCCCTATAGATGTACCTACAGCAAAAAAAACACAATCAAAAAAACAAATCGCGTTTAATGAAGACTTAACAAAAGCAGCGCAGCAAGTGGTTATGCAATATGAAAGTGCACTTAAATTTCCTCCTTATTCTCAGCCATTGAGTCCATTAGATGAAGATCGATTAAAGCCAAATCAATTCTACCCGGTATCGAGCCCTATTGATGAAAGTGGCGATGCTTTAACGTTAAGTCTTAAGCAATATCGTTTTGTATACCCAGAAGAAATAACAATAAAGATAAGCGCTCAAGGGCTTGGAAAAGTGGTTGTTGAGCTTGCAAATACAGATACAAAAGAAGTGTTAAATACCCATACAGGCAATGCGCGTGACGGTGAAGCAATTATAACATTTGAAGAGGATGAAGATTACCCTCGTAGCTTACAAGTGTTTGTAGAGGGTGATGTTGCCGGTAAAAAAGTTCCCGTAGTTGCACAAATTCAATATATGCCGCCTAGTGCAACTTTAACAGGTTTTGAAACTGCTTATGCACAAAACGAAAATATGATTTTGCCAGCTAACATAGCAGTAGTAAAGAGTGGTTTGTATCGTGTTAGGGCTAATTTATACAGTGGCGATACACCACTTGCTCATTTAGTATCTAAAGAGCGGTTAACGAAGGGAAGCCAAACTCTTAATTTGAAAGCTCATTGGTCGGTGCTACCACAAGGCATTACAGATATGCGCTTAAGCGACTTTGTTATTGAGAGAATGTCGCCAAGCCCAGGTGAGCGAAATAGCTTTGGGAATAGTGAAATAAGTCATTTTGATATTAACGATTTTTCGTACGATAGCTTGCAGCAATTACCATATCAGGCTAATGCACAAGAAAAGTTAAGTTTGGAATTTTTACAAGGCTTAGCTGAGAGTTAAAAATAGAACGCAATGCTGAATTGGTAAATTTAAGGGGTTGTACATAAATACAACCCCCTTAAATTTGTTAGCTTAGATATGTTAGCTTAGATTTATAGTAACTACACTTGGCGCTTCTTGTTCATCAAGCTCATTAGCAACAGGCACTTTAGGAATGTCTGGTTTATCAAGGGCTATATCGCCACCATCAATTACTTCACCGGTTTGTAAGTTTTTAAAATCAAACAAGTCGGCGTCAGCTAAATGTGAAGGCACTATGTTTTGCATTGCTGTAAAAATGCTTTCAATACGACCCGGGTGCTCCGCATCCCATTTAGCGAGCATTGTTTTTGTATGTTTACGCTGTAAGTTTTCTTGCGAGCCACATAGGTTACACGGAATGATAGGGTAACCTTGTACAAATGCGTATTGGCTTATGTCGCTTTCTTTACAGTATGCAAGTGGGCGAATAACCATATGCTCGCCGTTATCACTCATTAATTTAGCCGGCATACTTTTTAGCTTTCCGCCGTAAAACATATTTAAAAACAATGTTTCAATCATGTCGTCACGGTGATGACCAAGGGCTATTTTAGTAGCGCCTAGCTCTTTTGCTGTGCGGTATAAAATACCACGACGTAAGCGTGAGCAAAGTGAACACGTTGTTTTACCTTCGGGGATAATATCGGTAACAATACTGTAAGTATCTTCTTCTACAATTTTGTATTCAACATTCAATTTATCAAGATACTGGGGTAAAACATGCTCAGGAAAATCAGGTTGTTTTTGATCAAGATTTACAACAACTAGGTCAAACTTTATAGGTGCTACACGTTTTAAATGTTGAAGCATTTCAAGCATTGTGTAGCTATCTTTGCCGCCAGAAAGGCATACCATTATACGGTCACCCTCTTCAATCATATTGAAGTCCATAACGGCTTGACCAGTTTGGCGACGTAAACGCTTTTGCAGCTTATTTAAGTTAAATTGAGCTTTAGCTTGATCTGAGTGTGACAATTACGCCCCCTAGTAAAACAATACAGCAAAGTTATTTGCTAAAAATAAAGGGGCGTATTATACCCAAACCACCTGAATATGCGAGTTTAGGATGTAATTAAAATTGATTTAAACATGCCTTATTAACACGTAAAAATAACTCGCTTATAACTTGTACATAAGGCTTAAAATTAATCTTTTGCCATAGGGCTCACGTAACCATCGGGTTTGAGTGCCAGTACATCACAGTCTAGGCTATCAATTACATGCTCTGCTGTATTACCTACAAGAGCGGCACTTAAGCCCGTGCGACCTACGGTACCAATAACAACTAATTCGCTATTTAACCGCTTCGCTACATCAGGGATTACATCCTCTGGCAGGCCTTCTTCAATAAAACATTGCTCTGGGTTTAAATTAAACTCTGCAGCAAGTGCATTGGTTGATTCATGATGATGCTTTTTAACTGATTCGTTATAAAGTCCTGGGTTAAACTCAGGAATTTCGATGGCAATATTAATAGGAGTTGCAGGGTAGGCATTAACTAAATTAAGTTTTGCGTTGGCAAGTTCACATAAATATTGTGCGTCTTTAATAACGCGTTTATTAAGTGCTACATGTTCTTCATTTTCACTAACCGCATTTACAGCAGCTAAAATATTACCGTTTGCTGGCCATGCCATTTCTTTTACAAATAATACCGGAGCGGGGCATTTGCGTACTAAGTGCCAATCGGTCGGGGTAAAAATAACTGATTTAAGTGCACCATGTTGATGTGTGCCTTTGATTACTAAATCGTACTTTTCATCAATGACAGTATCGATTATGGCTTCGTAAGGGCGGTTATGCCAAACCACTTGGGTTTCAATATTTATATCTTTGTAAGGGGAAACTAAATCGTTTAGCCATAGCTGGCGATCTTTTAGTACGGCATCGCGCATTGCTTCGCGTTCATCGCCAGATAGCATAGTCGTCATTTCGTAAGAGAAGTCGTAAACCGTCATAAAGGCGGTAATACTTGCGCCAGATTTTTTAGCTAAATCTATAGAACGTGCTAAACCGTGTTGATCATCTTTGGTGGGGTCAATAACCGCAATAATGCGTTTAATAGTGTTCATATGCTACTCCATTTACCTAACGGGTGTACATTTAGTGTAACGTAAATATAAAACAGTTAAAGGGGTAGCATATAAATTGTTGTTCTAAATCAAACTATTTAATTTAGCGAGGCTTAACTATCGCCGCTGTTTTAGCCAAGGCATCATTATCTAAAATTGTAATAAATTTACCCTCTACTTTAATTAAGTCAGCTTTTTGAAAACGACTCAATAAACGGCTAATGGTTTCTACTGTTAGACCTAAGTAATTACCAATTTCACCGCGAGTCATTGTAAATCTAAATTCCTTACGCGAAAAACCACGCTCACCAAAACGCTCTGACAGGTTATAAATGAAACTAGCTAAGCGTTCCTCTGCTGATTTTTTGTTAAGTAATAACAGCATTTCTTGATCGTATGTAATTTCACTGCTCATTAAGCGCATTATTTGTTGGCGAAGCTTTGGTAATTTTCCTGATAGTTCATCAAGAGTATCGAATGGGATTTCGCACACCATTGACGTTTCAAGTGCTTGCGAAAAACTGGGATGAGTCATTTTACTTATTGCGTCAAAGCCAACTAGGTCGCCCGCTAAATGAAAGCCGGTAATTTGCTCATCACCTCGCTCCGATAACGTGTACGATTTAAATGAACCAGAACGAACAGCATAAATAGCCTGTAAAGGTGCACCTGATTCAAATAGATAGTCGCCTTTATGGAGTGGTTTTTTTCGCTCAATAATTTCGTCAAGCTTGTCCATTTCTTGGCCATTGAGTGAAAATGGCAAACACAATTGACTAATACTGCAGTTATTACAGCTAATAGCACAATTACCTTTAGCACGACTTTGAGAGAAATCCATAATTTAATCCGTTTAAATTTTTATACACGACTGCAAAATAACCTTAAAGGTTAATAATGCGAATAGATTAATGTACCAGTTTGTCAGTTGCAATAATCAATAAGTAGATACCATACCAAATTATAACACTGCCTAATACAATTCGGGTCCATGGATGGTTAATAATCGTATTTAGTTTTTGCGCGGTAACGCCTAATGTGATCATCGCGGGAAAAGTACCCAAAGCAAAGCAAAGCATAACTAAGGCACCGTCAAGGGCACTTGGGCTAGTCATCGCCCATGTAAGCGCTGAGTATACAAGTCCGCATGGCAGCCATCCCCACAAAGCACCGTAACCTAAGGCTTTAAAAGGAGAGTTAATAGGCATTAAATATTTATTTAGTTTAACAATGTGTTGCCACACCAAGGTTTTGCCTATTTTCTCTAACCATTGCAAAGTAGGGCCCAAGCGCATTATATACACGCCAACGAGGAGCATAAAAATAGCTGCAATGAACGAAAGTACTAAAGAGAAGGAGGTGTTTTGCCTTGCAAATTGGCTGCTAATACCAGCAACAAGTGCACCTGCAGCCATATAGCTCAGTGCACGTCCAATATTATAAGCAAATGAATAGGTAAGTGTTTTACGTTTGTCACTTGCCAGTTGTAATGAGCTTGCAATACCACCACACATAGCAATGCAATGACCGCTACCGATTAGTCCCATTAAAAATGCGCTGGTATAAAGAGGGTCAATCATTACTTTTGTTATGTTGCTCTTTGTCATCTTCAAACAAAATACTATGACCTTGCTTGTTTAAATCCGAAAACTGCTCGCTTTTCACTGCCCAAAAGAAAACACCAATAGCAATAATGACGAACAAAATGGCGATAGGGATCAAAATGTAAATTATGCTCATAACTTTAATAGCCTTAGTGAATTACTAATCACAATAATTGAGCTGGCAGACATGCCAATAACAGCCATCCAAGGAGCAACTAAGCCCAACGCTGCCAGTGGTAATATTGAAGCATTATACAATAAAGACAGCGCAAGATTTTGCTTAATAATACGTCTGGTTTGTTTTGCTACATTAAGTAAGTGACCAATGGAGGCTAAATCGCTATTAAGAAGCACTACATCGGCGCTATTTTTTGATATGTCTGCACCGGTTTCCATAGCAATAGATAAGTGCGCACTAGCAAATACCGGGCTGTCGTTTACACCATCACCTACCATTGCAACGACTTCATTTTGTGAAGACCATTGCTCAACGGCGGTTTGTTTATCTTGTGGAGAACATCCAAATTGAACACTTTCAAGTTTAAGTTGCTTAGCTACTTTTTGCCCAGCATCTGACGCGTCACCGGTTAACATGTGACAGGTTAAGTTTTGCGATTGAAGTGAGTCTATAAGCTTTTTAGCATCGCTTTTTACTTTATCAACAAAGTAAAAGCGTGCAACAACTTGCTTATTTATATACAAGCTCGCTTGTGCATTCGATTTTTTGCTATTAAACCAACCACTTTTACCAATTGCGTAATGATTAGTTGCATCTTGTGCGCTAATTCCCAGTCCTGGATGTACTTCAACGCTATTAAGACTGCGGTGAGCTGGCGTAAACTCATCAAATGCACTGGCGATAGGGTGCTCAGAATAACGCTCTAGCATGGCTGCTATATCTAGCACTTGCGCTTTTGTATATTGTTTATCGATTATATCTACTTCATCAAGGCTAAATTTACCTTGCGTAAGTGTGCCTGTTTTATCAAATGCAAATAAAGTAATTTGTGAGAGCGTTTCAAGCACATGCGCTTGCTTTATTAATACGCCTTTGCGGGTAAGCGTTGCCACTGCACATGTGAGTGCGGTAGGTATGGCTAAACTCAGGGCACACGGGCAGGTAGCAACTAAAACCGAAATAGTGATCCAAAATGCATGTTCGGGATCAATTTGGTACCAGCCAATAGCTGTAAGTGAAGCAAATATAAGCAGGCACGCTATAAACCATTGCGCTACTTTATCTGTAATTTCAACCAGTTTAGGGCGCTTGGTTAAAGCGTTATGTTGCAGGCGTATAATTTGGTTTAAAAGCGTATTTTGACCAATTTTATTAATTTTTATTTCAATAACGCCGTCGTGGTTAACGCACCCAGCATAGACATTATGGCCAATAAACTTTGTAACGGGTTGATGTTCTCCCGTCATCATTGATTCATCAACCGTAGTTTTACCTTTAATAAGTTCGCCGTCGGCAGGAATTGTTTCACCTGCTTTAATAAGCACTACGTCATTAAGTTTTAGTTTTTTGGCTGCAATTATAAGCTCTTCGCCACTTTCGTTAATGGTGCGGGCTGTTAATGGCAATAATTTTTGTAAATTTGCAGTAAACTCGCTGGCTTTTAAACGCGCTCTAAATTCAAGATATTTACCTAATAGCAACAAAAAGGTAAACATACACACAGATTCAAAATACACTTCGCCGACTTGCATAAATGTGGCGTAACAACTTGCACCAAACGCACCAAAAATAGCCAGTGATACGGGTAAATCCATATTGAGCTGTTTTGCTTTTAGTCCATTTATAGCATTGGTTAAAAAGGGCAGTGCACTGTATAAAATAACCGGAGAGGCCAGTACTAAGCTGATCCATCTAAAATACTGCTCAAAGTTACTGTCCATGCCTGAAAACATGCCAAAGTACATGGCGAACGCAAACATCATTACTTGCATGGTCATTAAGCCTGCAACACCTAAGCGCCGAATATAGGCTTTGGCAGTTTGTTGTTTTTGCTGAGCTTCAACATCTGATTGAAACGGGTAGGCTTTGTAGCCAATTTTAGCTAGGGAAGTAATAACTTCACTCAATGGAGTGCTGGTTTTGTCCCATTGAATCATCGCGCGGTTGGTGGATGTATTTACATCGACACGCTTAACTGAGGTTAAATTTAAGAGTTGTTTTTCTATAAGCCATGCACAAGCGGCACAGGTTATACCTTCAACGCTCAATAATACCTCTGAGATATCATCGTTAGTGGCTATAAATTCGTCTTGAATGTCTTCGTTGTCATAACTTTTTATAAATGCGAGTTGCTCAGGTACCAGCTGTTCGACCTTTCCAGCACGAACCGTTCGGTATTTATAATAATCGGTCATACCTTGATCAACAATATTTTGCGCAACAGCTTGGCAGCCAATGCAACACATTGGCTGAGCTTTATCGTCAATTATAACGTTTGCGCTAAATCCGTTTGGCACACTTTCAAGGCAATGAAAGCAAGAGTTAGACATAGTTATTACTACTTATAATTAGGAGTAACTAAAACGGTTTGTTCAGTTGGTAACGTTATATTTTCTTTCATTTTCCAACTGCCATCTATTGGCTCAATAAATACTGAGTAGGCGCCTTGTGTATACTCATTAAGTAATGCAGTAAATTCCTGATTGGCATTAGGAGTAAGTGTTGCTTCAAAGTCATGCGCTTTAATTGTGCGATGGTAAAACGAGAGCTTTAATACATGCACGTTACTGCTGTCGCCTTTTGTAAACTTAAAGCTTACGCGGTCGTTGGTTACATTTAATTCGCCATGTAAATAAAGTGCTTTTGCTTTTTCAAACTTAGTCAGTTCTAAGTTTATTGCTTTACCTTTTTTGTAGTAGTCGTCAACAACCATATCTGGACCGTTACCTATTGCCGTAATAAATAAGCTAATACAGCCAATAATGGCAACTAACGGAAAAAAGATTAAAAACCAAGGCCAAAAATTTTTATACCACGGAGTAGGTTGCATAGTGTCTCTAAAATTAGTTTAGGAAGCGTTATTTTATAGGAATTATACGTAAAAGACTAAAAAAAAGCCTCACAGTGGAGGCTTTTTTGATCTGGATTAATCTATTGAATTAAATAAATTAATTTATAAACATTTTATTAACCGCGTGCTTATTTATCTTGCGATAAACTGTAAACATAGGCAGTTAATAAGTGAATCTTATCTTCACCTAAAATGTCTTTCCATGCAGGCATTACACCGGCACGGCCGTGGTTAAGAGTTTCTTCAACAGCACGTTGAGAACCACCATATAACCAAATGTTATCAGTCAGGTTAGGCGCGCCAAATGGTAGGTTATGTGCAACCGACCCTTTACCGTCAGCACCATGACATGCGGCACACATTGCAAACTTAGCGGCACCTGCGTCTGCGTCTTTTTGGTTAACAGTACGACCAGAAAGGCTCAGCACATGTGCTGTCATTTCTTTAACGCCTTGTTCGCCAAGAGCAGGACCCCAAGCTGGCATTGCTGCAATACGACCATAAAGAAGTGTTTCTTTAATTTTGTCAGGTGTTCCGCCATATAACCAATCTTTATCAGTTAGGTTAGGGAAGCCAGTACCACCACGTGCATCAGAGCCATGACATTGCGCACAGTTTTGTGAAAATAAACGCTGACCAATTTCAATGGCTACTTGGCCATCTGTTTGCTCATGTTTATTACCATTATCAAGCGCTACTTGCTGCGCTGCATCACCTTCAAATTTAGAGTTAACTAAATCTAAAACTGGTACTTGTGCAAGTTTATTAAAAATAGGACCAAAGCGTTCTTCTGCAGCTTCGTACTCTTTATCAAGTTTTACAAAGCGACCATCCGCTTTTGCCTCTGCAACTGCTTTTTTAGATTCAGCTAAAGAGGTAATACCTTGATTAGAACTAGTCCATTTACCTAAACCTTCCCAGTTGCCTAAACCTGGGTAAGCTGCAAGGTAATATACTGACCAAATGAAAGTTGCGAAAAACATGTAAGTCCACCATTTTGGTAGCGGATTATTTAGCTCTTCAATGCCGTCAAATTCATGTCCACAGCTTTCACCTTCTTCTACGCCAGCATAGTTTTTTAAGTTCCAAACTAATAAGCCAAAGATGATGCATAAGCATGCAAGGGTTAATACAATAACCCAAATACTCCAAAAGCTAGTCATTTTTCAGACTCCTTTTCCTCGTTAGAGAGCGTGTTGTCATGTTTTTTTTCATCTTCAAAAATGGCATTAGCAGCGCTGTCAAAACGAGTTTTGCTTCGCTTGCTATATGCCCATGCAACAATCACAATAAACAATACTAAAATTACCAGAGTCAAAATACCTCTGTATGTTCCGTAATCCATAATTTTTTACTTCAAGTGGGTACCAAGTTGCTGTAAATACGCGATGAGAGCTTGGATTTCTGTTGCGCCTTTGCCATCATTCATAGCATTAACTTTATCAACATCTGCTTGAAGCTCTGCATCATCGCCATAACCTAAACCCGGATGTTTTGGGTTTTCTGGGTTAATAGCAAAAGTATCACGGAAAAGTTGTAGTTTTTTCAGAGTAAGGCTTGTATCAACCGTATTCTCTGCTAACCAAGGAAAGCCTGGCATGTTTGACTCAGGAACCACAGCACGTGGATCAACTAAGTGAGCATAATGCCAATCGTCCGAGTAGCGCTTACCAACACGAGCCAAGTCAGGACCAGTACGTTTAGAACCCCATAAAAACGGATGATCCCATACTGATTCGCCTGCTACAGAGTAGTGACCATAACGCTCAACTTCATCACGAAAAGGACGAATCATTTGTGAGTGACAGTTAGAACAACCTTCACGCACGTAAAGGTCGCGCCCTTCCATTTCTAAAGCGTTAAGAGGGCGTAAACCCTCTACTGGTTTAGTTGTATCGTCTTGAAACATTAGCGGAGTGATCTCAACTAACGCGCCGAAGCTAATAGCAAAAACAGTCAGAATAGCCATAAGGCCAACGTTCTTTTCTACTATTTCATGTTTGTTTTGTGAATTTTTCTTGCTCATCATCTCACTCCGTTATGCTAATTGTGCTTGCGCGTCTAGTTTCAGAGATTCTTTCTCAGCTGAAATAGTGCGGTAAACGTTATAAGCCATAACTAACATACCCGTTACGATGAATACACCGCCTACAAAGCGCATGATATAGAAAGGATGCGACGCTTCTAAAGACTGCACAAAGCTGTACATTAATGTACCGTCAGCATTCACTGCACGCCACATTAGACCTTGCATTACACCAGAAATCCACATTGCAACAATGTATAAAACAACACCTACAGTGTGTAACCAGAAGTGGGTATTAACTAATTTAACGCTATACATACGACCTTGCGCGAATAACGCAGGAATTAAGTGGTAAATAGCACCAATTGAAATCATAGCAACCCAACCTAGTGCACCTGAGTGTACGTGGCCGATTGTCCAATCTGTGTAGTGAGATAACGCATTTACAGATTTAATTGCCATCATTGGACCTTCAAACGTAGACATACCGTAGAAAGACAATGAAACAACTAAGAAGCGTAGTACTGGATCAGTACGTAGTTTATGCCACGCGCCAGATAGCGTCATAATACCGTTAATCATACCACCCCAAGACGGTACGAATAGGATAATAGACATAACCATACCTAAACTTTGCGTCCAATCAGGAAGCGCTGTGTAGTGAAGGTGATGAGGACCAGCCCAGATATATAATGAAATTAGAGCCCAAAAGTGAACTACTGATAAACGGTATGAGTACACTGGACGACCTGCTTGTTTAGGTACAAAGTAATACATCATACCCAAGAAACCAGCAGTAAGTAGGAAACCTACAGCGTTATGACCGTACCACCACTGAACCATCGCATCTACGGCACCTGCATAGATTGAATATGATTTAGTTAACGATACAGGCACTGCCATACTGTTTACAATATGAAGTACTGCAACAGTGATAATAAAGCCAGCGTAGAACCAGTTAGCAACATAAATGTGCGACACTTTACGCTTGATTAAAGTACCAAAAAATACAACAGCGTAAACAATCCAAACCACAGCGATTAAAATATCGATTGGCCATTCAAGTTCTGCGTATTCTTTTGAGCTAGTAATACCAAGTGGTAATGTAATTACTGCTAATACAATAACTAGCTGCCAGCCCCAAAAAGAAAAGGCGGCGAGTTTGTCTGAGAAAAGACGCGTTTGACAAGTACGTTGTACGACGTAATAAGACGTCGCAAAAAGTGCACTGGTACCAAATGCGAAAATTACTGCGTTCGTGTGTAACGGACGTAGTCGAGAGTAAGTTAACCATGGTGTATCAAAGTTAAGTGCTGGCCAAGCTAATTGGGCAGCAATCAGAACCCCAATACTCATGCCAACGATGCCCCAAATCACTGTCATAATAGCGAATTGGCGTACAACCTTATAGTTATACTCAGTTTGTGATGCTACTGTTTGGCTCATTTTCTGGCTTCCGCTGCAATAAATGCGTTTAGAAATGAATTACCCACCTTTAAAAGTGGGGCCTACTATTTTCTCAAGCGTGTTATCTAAAACTTTCAATACATGAAAGCTTCAGAAAAAAAACTTGAGAAACCCTTATTTTTTGCGGGTGAAATGATAAATTTTTTGGCCTAAAAAAGATAGGTCAATTACATAAAATTATGACATCAATCAATGTTTGTGAGCTTGTTGTTTATTTTTTGATACAGTTTGTGCCTAATTTGGCTTAATAGTAACACTCGCACTTGTTATTTGCAGTCGCGATTATTAGTATTTGTTTTTCTTTAGTGCGAAATTGTTATGCTTATATATAGATTAAGTTTATTCACGGCGGTATTTTTTTTATTAACAGCGTGTGATTTTTCCAAAAATACAGGTGAAAAGTTTCTAAAAAATGCCACATGCACAGCCAATTTGCCTTGTACTTTTTCAAATGATGTTAAAGTATGGTTAAGCGAGAAAACCCTTTCTCCCGAAACTCCATTTACTATTTTTAGTGATTTGCCAACAAACCTTACAATTGAAGATGCCAAGCTTAAAGGCATTACTATGTATATGGGTTACATTCCTCAGCAATTTAAAAAACATAATGGCCTTTGGCAAAGTGATACCATGGTTGGCATTTGTTCTGAGCAAAATATGCTCTGGAATTTAGAGCTAACAGTCAAAGATAATACAACCTCTTTAATACAAACACTCAATTACTCTTTTTATGTAACGTATTAAAGTTGCGACTGCAAACTCTTGCATACAGCTTACATTTTTGATGTGAGTTCGTTTTCTTATACATACGATTATTTGAGTGACAAGATCAATAAAATTGCCTTTTTCGGTTTTGATACTGATAAAACTTCAACAGTGAATTAAGTGCTCTCAAAAAGTTCAACTTTAATTGCGACTGAATAAAAAATCTAATCAAAAACCCTTCCAAAGAGGTTAAATAAGACTATTTAAGCACCAAGTATGCATAAATATGGTTATTAATTAACATTTAGTTTTGCGGTTTTAATAATGTGCTGTGATTAAGTTGTTAATTTGTCTGTTTTTGGTACGTAGCTCGATTAATTACATTTGATTACAAAGTGAATCACTTTGGTTTCAGGTGTGTTTCTAATGTTTCTTTATTTTACCAGGTTACTGTTTTTTAAATGTATTTATTAATTAACACTGAAACATAATGCAACCTATGTACCCAATATTGTTATTTTATTTTATTGCTTAGCATAAATTAAACTACTGTTAAGTTTTCGTTCAGTTAAAGGCGCCTAAGTTGCCCACCTGACTCACTATTCTAATAAAAAGTGAGCATTACCAATAAAGGTAAATTTCCAACAAGTAGGGTTCTTTCATGAAAAAATCAACTCTTGGTTTAGCTGTAATCGCAGCATTTCCAATGTTCTCAAGTGTGCAAGTTCTAGCTGCTGAAGACTCAGCACAAGCAATCGAAAAAATTCAAGTAACGGGTTCTCGCATTAAGCGCGCAGATATGGAAACCGCTAGCCCAGTTACTATTATCGGTGCTGACGATATCGCTGCTTCAGGCGCTGTATCAGTAGATTCTGTACTACAAAAAATGACCGCTACAGGCGGCGCAATGACAAACCCAGGTATCAATAATGGTTCTGGTGGTAATGCATCAATTGATTTACGTGGTTTAGGTTCACAACGTACTTTAGTACTTGTAAACGGCCGCCGTATGATCAACTCAGGTACAGGCGCAGCTTCTACAGTTGATTTGAATACTATTCCGGTATCTATGATCAAGCATATTGAAGTACTTAAAGATGGCGCATCTGCTGTTTATGGTACTGATGCTGTTGCAGGTGTTGTCAATATTATCTTAAAAGATAACTTTGAAGGCCTAGACCTTAATGTTAAATCAGCAATCACTACTGAAGGTGATGCAGATGAAACGTCTTTTGATATTACGATGGGTGGTAACTTCGGTCGTGGTAACGTTGTAATTGGTTTACAGTACACTGACCGTGGCGATGCTTCTCAGGCTGATCGTAGCTTTTCTGATTGTCCATTAACTGAAGATGGCGATGGAAGTGCTCCTTACTGCTCTGGTTCTCCTTATACCCCTAATGGCCGTGTTTGGTCAGGTGATGAATCTTTGCAAGGTCAAGCTGATAATGGCTGGCACGACTATGGTACTAGTGATGCTTACAACTATTCGCAATCTAGTTACTTATATACGCCAATGCGCCGTTTAAACCTTACAGGTATTGGTAGCTTTGATTTAACTGATGAGACGCGTTTATACTCTGAGTTTACATACTCAAAACGTTGGTCAGAGCAGCAATTAGCACCTCAACCAGTATGGTTCGACTTTGACTACGCTGAGTGGATGGGTGATTCTTTAATCGACCAAAATATTAATTACGGTGATGAAGTTTCTTACGGTCGTCGTATGGCTGACACTGGTACACGTGATTCATCTCAAGTAGTTGATACAGTTCGTTCTGTTATCGGTGCTGCAGGTTATTTAGATAACGGTTTAGAGTGGGATACATCAGTTATTTTTGGTCGTAATGACTCAGTAGATCGCTTAAGCAACCTTCACAATATGGGTTCAATTCAAAGCGAAATTGAAGCTGGTAACTTTAACCCACTTTCACAAGCTTCATGGTCAAGCAGTAGCTTTAGTGACTATGTTTATACTGAGCAAAACTCAGGCGGCAGTCAATTATTTATGATTACAGCTGCGCTTTCTGGTGAGTTAATGGAAGTACCTGCGGGCTTTGTAGGTTTTGCTGCAGGTCTTGAACGCCGTGAAGAAAAAGCATGGTACACACCAGATTCAATCACTTCACAAGGTCTTGCAAATGACCCACGTGTTGACGCAACAAGCGGTCGTTTCGATGTGAACGAAGCATACCTTGAGCTTGCTATTCCTTTAGTTGCAGATGCTTATCTTGCACAAAATGTAGAATTAAGCGCTGCTATCCGTGCTTTTGATTACAGCACATTTGGTTCTGATGAAACGTGGAAACTTGGTTTAACTTGGCGTGTAAACGATGAATTAATGCTTCGTGGTGTTCGTTCTACAGCTTTCCGTGCTCCTACAGTTGCTGAGTTATACTCAGGTGATTCTCCATCTTATGAGCAAGTTATCTTCACCGATGCACAAGATCAGGCTGAAGTAACCGTTGGTGGTAATGACCAATTAACACCTGAATTAGCTGATACAGTTACCGTTGGTGTAGTTTACGAACCAGAATGGTTTGAAGGTTTTTCAATGACGTTAGATTACTACGACATTGAAATCGAAAACGCTATTTCTACAGTAAACAACCAATACATTGTTGATTCATGTCTTGCATCAGATGGCTCTTTAGCGAATCAATCAACAGCACTTTGTAGTTCAGCAAATATCGATTTTAATCAAAGCACAGGTCGTATCTCGTTTAATAACCAACTACAAAACGTAGGTTATGAGCAAACAAAAGGTTATGACTTAAACTTAAATTACAAATTTGATTTAGCTGGTCTTGCTTGGAATACGTCATTAGATGTTACTTACCTTGACGAGTACACTGTTGATGTTATTGAATCAAACATTGATTACGCTGGTTTAATTACTTCTGGTATAGGTGGTTATGCTGACGTAAAAGCAAACTTTGAGCTAGATGTTAAAGGTGATGCTTGGTCTGCTAACTACAAAGCACGTTACATTGCAGGAATGGATAGCTACAGCTGTTTAGGTAAAGAATCTACATGTTATGCACCAACAACACCATCTGTTGTTTACCATGATGTGAGCGGTTCGTACTTTATCAGTGACATGGTTTCGTTAACTGCGGGTGTAAATAACTTATTTGATAAGCAACCACCATACTACTCAGGTAACAACGATTCTAATACTGACCCGTACACATATGATGTACTTGGCCGTCGTGTATTTGCTGGTGTAAACGTTAAATTTTAACTAGCACATTAATCGTATTAAGGCTCAGTATTTACTGAGCCTTTTTTATTGAACAAAACAAAGGAGACAAGTACACTAAAACGATATTTTAGAAGGAGAACTGATTGTTAAAACAAGATGAAAACTTATCTTTTGTCATTGAACCAGAGCTAACTCCTCGTTCTGAACAGCGCATAGATCTGTATTTTTCTATCCCTAATGAAATGGGGATTAATCCGCAAACGCTTACCGAAGAATCTTACTTTAATAACCACTTTAAATCGCATTTAGCCTACAATGCTAACAATATACACTTGCCATTAGTACGAAGCCGTTTTGTTAGTAAAAACAAAGGTGAGCAGCAAGATTACCGTCAAAACCTTAATTTATTTTGTTACCAAGTGCGTTTAGCCCTTGATGCCGACATTAAAGACGCGTTAAAAATTGATGAAGCAGAAGACTTTTATAAACGCGCTAACGAAGTATATGAACAAAGTGAAGGACTTTTAAAAAAGCTGCGTCGCTACACGCCAGATGACGAAAAACTACTTCCATTTTTTACCAATGCTGACAACTATTTAAGTTGGCATGTCGAGCAATCATTTTTAAAGCTTTTAGATGAAGGCCCACGTAGTAGCGATTATGCAAAAGAGCGTAACGATTTACTGCAGTTTTGTAAAAACGAAAATACGTACCGAGCAGAGAAAAGCTACAATTCTGAAACCACTATGCAAGACGCAAATCGAATAACAAATAAAATGCGCTTGTTACAGCGTTTAATTGAGCATGGCGTTATATTACAGCGCCAAACGCGTTTTCTTAACAGCTACCTTAAACGATTAGTTAAAGGCACTGTAACAGCTGTTATCATGGCATTTGTGATGGTTGTGATACTTAATGCCCGCTCAACGTTTACTGAAGTCACCGCGACGCTTATTTTAATTTTGGGGGTCATTTACGGACTACGTGAAATATTTAAAGAAGATATTACACGTATGATCTGGCGAGCTATTGTACAAGGGCGACCTAAGTGGCGATTTAGTTTTAAAAATAGTATTACCAAAGACAAAATAGCGAGTCAGCTAATTTGGCTTGAATACACACGCTTTAAAAAAATACCTAAAGAAGTTAGATCTATTTTTTCAAAGCGTCGTCAGCAAAATAAACAAGCCGCGCAGTGGTTACACTTTGCAAGTGAGACACGTGTTAGTGCAAAAGAATTTTTACCCGGTTACGATACACTGCAACAAACACTGCAATTTAGTCTTGCACCATTTGCGCGTTATTTAAAGCGTGGTGAAGGGAAGTTATATCATTTAGATAGTAATAAAATTTCTAAGCAGGCGGTTGAACGGCGCTATCAACTTAACATGGTGCTTGTGCTAACTGAGGAAGATAGAACACTCTACCAACGCTATAAAATAACGTTAAATCGTAGTAAAATCGTTAATATTGAGCTTATCTACTCCAAAAAATGAATTTTAGTAATTAAAAAAGGGACTGATAAAATCAGTCCCTTTTTTAAATTTATTTATTAGCTAAACCATGTTTACTATATAAAGTTACTTTGTTTGATACTAGCGTGATCTCGATATTTTTTGCTTCGTCGCCCCACACACAATTAGTATGCAGTGTTTTTTCAACACAATTATCTGCACTTCCCAAAATGGTTTCAACTTCAGTCTTGTCCATACCTACTTTGATTTTTTCGTAACTCTCAAGACTTACCTTAGAACAAGCCGCAAGGCTTAGTGTAGCTGCGATGATAAGGAGTTTTTTCATTGTTATATCCTACTTTGTATTAATGTTTGAATTTTCTGATTTGGACGATCATGCCCATTCGTGGGTGGTCAAAGTAATGTACTTCACCACTTATTACACGTCTAAACTGAGAAAAACGGGCTGACTCTATATCGCCATTTTCTAGTTTTTGGCTAATATCAAAATTAGCTGTAATGTATAAATAATGTCGTAAGTGTATTTTAAATAAACCGTCTAGTTCCCATTCTGCTTTTGATTGGTTTGGGTCGTTAAACAGTTCAGGTTGTGAGTTTAATAAACTTACAAAATCAGGATTTGAATAGCTAGGGGTTACGTTGGAATCACTTTTAAGGTGTTTACCTGCTATTAAATGCATACTTGGAGCACGCGATTTACTTGCGCCTTCAAAGCGCCAGCCAGTATGTAGAATAGGTGTTAATCCTTTGCGATCTAGTTGTCGGTACTGCGCTTTAAATTGCAGTTGTTCTGGCGCTAATAAATAAGTTTGCTGCATATCATCTTTAGCGGGTGCTAGAGGTGTTATAGGTAGCTCATCGTAGCTTTGTAGGTAGTTTGTACTGTCACCGCATACACCCGATTGTGGGTTTGAATTAACTAATGAGTCGGTAAAAGAGCGTTTTTGAAAACGCTCATCACCATCTATACAGGCTTGCATTGCTTGCTCTGTATAAAGAGGTGTCATTAAATCTAGAGAGTTTTTATCCTCAATAGCTTTGTGCTTAAGTGTAAAATCTTCTTGCAAATACGGAGCAGGGCGCTGCTTAAATACAAGCACCTCAACCTCAAACCAGCGTTCTGCAAATGCAGTGCTGCTAAACAAGCAGCATAAAATAACTAGCGATTTTTTTAGCAACATTAATGGCTAACCTTTTTTTCGAAATCTGCAATCATTGCAGTGACCATTTTTAAGCGTTCGCGAGCGTTAGCTTCACTAATTGCAAAGCGCAGTTTATTTGCGCCATCCATTTTGTACACCTTAGGCGCACTTTGTATCAAACCAATGATGAAGCTAGGGTTAACCTTAGTATCTTGGCTAAACTCAAAGTAACCACCTTTTGGATTTGCCTCAATTTTTGTTATCCCTAAATTACTTGCCTGCATTTTTAATAATTGTAGGCTAAATAGGTTTTTAGCGGCATCAGGCAGTAAACCAAAGCGGTCTATAAGTTCTACCTGTAGTTCATCCATATCATCAAGGTTAGCACAACTAGCAACTCGCTTGTACATACCTAGGCGTGCATTAACATCGTGTATGTAATCATCAGGTAATAGTGCAGCCAGTTTTAAATCTACTTCGGTTTGTTTTTTAAGTAGATTTTCAAGCGTTGGCTCTTTTCCTTCACGTAGCGCATTTACGGCTTGCTCAAGCATTTCCATATATAAACTAAAGCCGATTGTTTGCATTTGACCTGATTGATCGTCGCCAAGTAACTCACCAGCGCCACGAATTTCTAAATCGTGTGTAGCAAGGGCAAAACCCGCGCCTAAATCTTCCAACGATTCGATTGCTTGTAAGCGTTTACTCGCGTCTTTAGAGAGTGCTTTAGGGTCACCTGTGAGTAAATAGGCATACGCTTGATGATGGCTTCGACCAACTCGTCCACGTAATTGGTGTAATTGCGCAAGGCCAAGTTTATCGGCTCTATCCATAATAATGGTGTTGGCTGTCGGTACATCAATACCGGTCTCGATAATCGTGGTACATACCAGCACGTTGTATTTTTGATGATAAAAGTCAGTCATTATTTGCTCAAGCTCTTGCTCGCGCATTTGACCATGGGCTGAGGTGACGCTTGCTTCAGGGACCCATTCACTAATTTCTTGCGCAACACGGTCAATAGTTTCCACATTGTTATGCAAAAAGTAAACTTGGCCACCACGTTTAATTTCACGTAGTACAGCTTCGCGTATTAGTTCTACATCGCGTTGGCGTACAAAGGTTTTTACCGCTAAACGTTTAGCCGGTGGCGTTGCGATTATTGATAAATCGCGCATTCCGCTCATGGCCATGTTAAGTGTACGCGGTATTGGCGTTGCAGTTAGTGTGAGTATGTCTACATCGGCACGCAGAGCTTTAATTTTCTCTTTTTGGCGAACACCAAAGCGATGCTCTTCATCAACAATGAGTAAGCCTAAATCGTTAAATTTAATGTCATGCTGAATAAGTTTATGTGTGCCAATAACTATATCGAGCTTACCGTTCGCCATTTTTTCAAGCGTGTCTTTTTGCTCTTTAGTGGAGTTAAAGCGCGAAAGTACACCTACTTCAATAGGAAAATCAGCAAAGCGGTCTTTAAAGTTTTCAAAGTGCTGCTGAGCCAGCAAGGTGGTAGGCACTAAAATGGCCACTTGTTTATCATCGTTAACCGCTACAAAAGCAGCGCGCATGGCGACTTCTGTTTTACCAAAGCCTACGTCACCACATACTAAGCGGTCCATGGCTTGCTTTGATTGCATATCACCTAACACCGCTTCTATGGCGTTGCGCTGATCGTCAGTTTCTTCAAACGGGAAGCTATCGCTAAATTGGCGATATGCAGGGGCGTCTAGAGTAAACTTATTACCGGGTTTTGCTTGGCGCTGTGCATAAATGTCGAGTAATTCGGCTGCTACATCGCGAACTTTTTCAGCCGCACGTTTTTTTGCTTTTTCCCATGCATCTGAGCCAAGCTTATGTAGCGGGGCGCTGGCTTCTTCACCGCCAGAGTAACGACTAAGCATATGCAATGCAGATACTGGCACGTAAAGTTTAGCTTCACTTGCGTAAGTAATTGTTACAAATTCAGTAACTACACCTGCAGCATCAATTGTTTGCAAACCCTGATAACGGCCAACACCATGATCGAGATGCACAACAGGTTGACCTTCTTTGAGCTCTGCTAAATTACGGATTAGCGCATCTTGGCTGGCTTCGTACTTGTGCTTGCGGCGTCTGCGCTGAGATACTTTTATACCAAGCAGCTCTTGCTCGGTAATAATAGAAAGGCTGGGCTTAGTACCAAGTACGACACTTTGTTCAAGCGGGCTTACTATTAAACCTACATCACTCGCGCTTTTTGTAAATTGTTCGAGTGTTTCAAATTCTTTAAATTTTAAACCGCTTGGTTTTAGAATGCTCAGTAATGATTCGCGACGACCATCGGATTCAACACTGAGTAATATGCGGCCTTTTTTCTTTTTTTGCTCTGCTACATAATTTATAAACGCGGCATAAGGTTCATGCTGCTTATGATCAATTCGAATAGCAGGCAGCTCGCTAACGCTTAAGTTTTTATTGCCCGCTTTAGTACCAAGCTTTGCAAGAGATAAACGAATACGTGCAAAATTGCCTAAATTAGAAAACAGCTCTTCAATAGGCTGATAAAGCGCATTGGGTTCAAGTAATGGACGAAGTGGGTCAACTCTGCGGTTTTCGTAGCGTACATTTACATCGTGCCAAAAGGTGTCTGCCGCGTGCTCTAAATCACCTAGCTGCATAACAGTTGTTGTATCTGGCAAGTAGTCAAAAATAGTCGCTAGCTTTTCAAAAAACAACGGCATGTAGTATTCGATACCAGCAGGCCAGTTACCTTTGCTTACTTGCATGTATACAGAGTCTTGCTGCGAGCTTGCACCAAATTTTTCGCGGTAGCTTATTCTAAAACGTTCAATATCAGCGTCGTTAGTAGGAAATTCATGCGCTGGAAGTAGCTCAATTTTATCTACTTTTTCATCAGAACGCTGCGTTTCTACATCAAATAAGCGAATTGTGTCGAGTTCGTCATCAAAAAAATCGAGTCTAAATGGATGCGGGCTGCCCATTGGATATAAGTCAACGATAGAGCCGCGTATAGCGTATTCGCCGTGCTCCATTACTTGTTGAACATTTAAATAACCAGCTTGCTCTAGGTTGTCACGAAAGTTATGTGTGTCTAGCTTGTCGCCCACTTTAAAGTTTATTGTTGAACCGTAAATAAACGAGGCCGGGGCTGTGCGCAACATTAAGGTAGATACAGGCACAATTAACACACTTTGTTGTTCTTTTTTTAAGGTGTTTAAAGTGGCTAAACGGGCTGAAATAATATCTTGATGGGGAGAAAAATGATCGTATGGCAGAGTTTCCCAATCAGGAAATACCATTACTGGGTTATCGGGTAATAAATATTCTAATTCTGTTTCAAGGCGCAGTGCGCTTGGTGTATCAGGCGTAACAATCAAGACTAAGTTGTCTTGTTGTTTAACGCCTTCAGCAATGGCAATACTTAAACCACTTCCGCTTAGCTGGCCCCATTGAATTTTATCTTTTTGAGATTTTACCCAAGGCAAGGCTGCCCATTGCTCAAACGCCATTTATTACTCCATTTATAGTTGGCTCTTAGCAAGTAAGAGCCATCTTGAGTTAAGTTTACTTAGTCTCGGTATATTTTTGTTAGGTCTTTATAGTGATCAATTCTACGGTCACGCAAGAAAGGCCAAATACGTCTTACGTTTTCTGAGCGTTTTTGATCAATTTCAACCACTAAAATTTGCTCATCAGTATTATTAGCCTCTGCTAATAATTCACCTTGTGGGCCTGCAATGAACGAATTTCCCCAAAACGCAATACCATCGCTTTGCGCACTTGGGTCACTTTCATGGCCGACACGGTTACAGCTAATTACCGGTACACCATTGGCAACAGCATGGGCACGCTGACTAATAACCCACGCATCTTTTTGACGAGTTTGCTCAGCAATGTCGTCGTTAGGATCCCAACCAATAGCGGTTGGGTAAATTAACACTTCAGCGCCTGCCATTGCCATTAAGCGGGCAGCTTCAGGAAACCATTGATCCCAACATACTAGCACGCCTAATTTACCCACCGAGGTTTGAATAGGCTCAAAACCGATATCACCTGGGGTAAAGTAGAATTTTTCGTAAAAACCAGGGTCATCAGGAATATGCATTTTGCGGTATTTACCCGCAATACTGCCATCTTGTTCTAATACAACCGCAGTGTTGTGATAAAGACCCGTAGCGCGTTTTTCAAATAAAGAGGCCACAATAACAATGCTTAGCTCTTTAGCAAGCTCACCTAAGGCGTTACTGCTAGGGCCTGGAATGGTTTCGGCTAAATCAAATACGTCAACATTTTCGGTTTGGCAAAAATAGAGGCTTCGGTGTAGCTCTTGAAGTACAACCAGTTTTGCACCTTTTTGAGCGGCTTCACGAATGGCACTCATTGATTTTGCCATATTGTGCTGAGCGTTATCGGTATTGCTTTGCTGCACTAATGCAACGGTTAATTTTGCAGGGCTTGTCATTGTGCTGATCCAACTAAAAATCCACGAGGTAATTGCATTGTAATACAGTGCAGGCTGCCAAATTGTTCAATTATTGGTTGGCAATTAACGCCAATAATAGTGTGTTGTGGGTATGCTTTTTGAACTTGTGCTAG
Source organism: Pseudoalteromonas sp. NGC95 (assembly GCF_015864705.1). Classification (NCBI taxonomy): domain Bacteria; kingdom Pseudomonadati; phylum Pseudomonadota; class Gammaproteobacteria; order Alteromonadales; family Pseudoalteromonadaceae; genus Pseudoalteromonas; species Pseudoalteromonas sp. NGC95. Next base: position 10,398 of record NZ_JADYWR010000031.1, on the reverse strand, counting down.
AGCACGTTCATCATTAGCATCATTATACGTTGGCACAAGCACCGCGTTATTAATAATTAAGTAGTTAGCGTAGGTAGCCGGTAAGCGTGTTTGCTCATCGTCATAAGCGGCTTTTGGCCACGGTAACTCAATTAAGTTATATGGGGTGTTATCGGCAGTTTTAAAGGTTTTTAGTTGTTTTTCCATTGCATCAAGTGCGCTAAAGTGCTCATCAGTTTTATCGTCACACTGTACATATACAAGGGTATTATTTGGAGCAAAGCGGACTAAGGTATCAATGTGGCTGTCGGTGTCATCACCCGCTAAATAGCCATGATCAACCCATAAAAAACGTGTTGCTCCCAAGTGCTCTTTTAAAAGTACCTCTATGTCAGCAGGGTTTAAATCTGGGTTACGGTTTTTGTTAAGCAAACATTCGCTTGTTGTTAGCAACACACCATGCTCGTTTATTTCAATACCGCCACCTTCAAGTACCATATTGAGCGCTTGATATTGGTTGTTTGTGCTACTTAGCTCTTTTACCAAAGTACGATTAATTTGATTGTCTAATGCGCTTTCAAATTTATTGCCCCAACCATTAAAAGTAAAATCATATACTTTTAGTTGCTCTGGTGAATCAATAGCGGCGCAAGTAAGCGGGCCATGATCGCGCGCCCAGGTATCGTTGGTAGGCGTTACTACAAAATGAACACGATTAAGAGAGATGTTAGCGCTATTTAGCAATGCTGTAATATGCATTTTTAAGGCACTGTTATGCGCCACAATAACAAGCTGTTGCTGCGTTGTTATATGCTTAGCAAGCTCAATATATACAGGTTCTACACGTGCTAAATTATCAGCCCAATCTGTGTCTTTATGAGGCCATGTAAGCATAACAGCGTCTTGCTCGGCCCATTCTGGTAAAAGTCTAAAGTTCATGAATTTTATATACTAATTAAGATGACGCTAGTTTAGCATTTTACATAAAGATGTCAGCTAATTATCACTGTTTAGATCGGCTTGGTTTTGATCAAGTTCTTGACGTTTTTTAAGTTGGCGGGTTTGAGCATGTAAACTTGCTCTAACAATAAGTTCTTGGTCAGTGGTTCTAATTGCGGTAAAGAGTAGGGTGTATTGGTAATGTTCGCTATCTTGTTTTTCTACTGCCACAACTTCGGTGTAACAATAAACCGCAGAGGCTTCGTGGTGCAAAAACAGTTTTGTTCTAAATGCTTGGCCAATTGAGTGTACTTCGGGTGATGTAAAGCGAATACCGCCACCGCCGTAGCTATCACATTGTATTGCATTATCTTGGGCTTGTTCTGAGGCCAAAATATGGCTCATTATTAAATCTATTTTACGTGACTGCGCTTGTAAAAATGTAGCTAGCTCTTGTGCTATATCGCCCAAGTTACGCAGTGGTCGTAACGAGCTTTGCTCAAGTTCACTTACTTCATTTGCTAATCTAAATAGTGGGGGGATATCGTCTTCTAGCTCAAGCTGCGATTTAGGAACTTGTCCGTTCGATACGGCGAATAAATTCACTCTTATACTTTCATTAATTTGAAAGTACTGCTCAAACTCACCTAATCTTTCACTATTCATTATGTTCTCCACCACGTATTTATTTAATAGTAGCGTTGTGAGTACTAAATTGCTAGCAGATAAAATAACTCATAGTGGGCTAAATGCTTTGTTTACATTCAATTTTTAACATACTGATTATGAAAATAAATACACTAAGACATATTTAGGGGTAGTTATAAAAAAGCGGCCAATGTCATCCTAACATTGGCCGCTTGGGTATTGATTCATCAGCGCATACTTATTTAAGTAGAGCGGCTAATTCATGTAAATCTTTCACAACGTGATCTGGTTTTTTAGCTAATGGGTAAAGTGCTTTACCTGGGCGTGCAATGAAAGTGGTTTGTAAGCCTGCTTCTTTTGCGCCAGCAACATCCCAGCCATGGGCTGCAACCATCATAGCTTCATTTGGTGCTACATTTAGCTTTTTAAGTACCCATTCATAAGCACGTAAGTCTGGTTTGTAAATTTTAATATCTTCAATGCTGTAACGTGCATCAAAGTAAGACATTAAACCAGCGCTTTCAAACTGTGCCTTTACACCTTTGTTTGAAGAATTTGTAAGGCTTACTAACTTATAGCCCTGAGCTCTAAGTTTTGCCAGTCCTTCTTTAACATCGCTGTGTGGAGGAAGCGTTAAAAGAGGCGTAACAATAGCTGTTTTAGCTTGTTCACTAGTAATATCAATATTGTTATTTTGAGCAACCATAAGAAGTGATGCCACCCCAATTTGCCCAAAGTCGTGATAACTACCGCTTACTGTATCTACTAATGAATGGTGCAGCATAGTCGAAAACCAAAGTGGTAATAAATCTTCACGCCCGCCTAGTGCTTTACCAATAGAGGTACGCATTGACGTTAAATCAAGTAGGGTTTCGTTTACATCAAAAATAAGCACTTTGGGCTTTACTTGTTCTTTTGGTTCATCAGCGACTGCATAACCAGATACAAGGCTTGTGCCTACAAGTAGTGAAAGAGTAAGTGTTTTTAACGATTTTAAAATAGACATTAGTTATTCTCCGATCCAAGTGCTGCCATAATATCAGTAGGTTCTGCGCGTAGGGTGTAGTCTTCGTTTAAAAATGCGTATGTAATAACACCTTCTTGGTTTATCACATAAGTAGCCGGTAGCGGCAATTTAAAGCTTTTATCGCCGTAGTAGTGTTCAAAATCAATACCAAATTGTGTGTATAACGCTTGAATACGCTCATCAAGTGTAAACAATAAACCAAATTGCTCAGCTACTTTATTACTAACATCTGAAAGCACGTCAAACTCAAGATCGTTTTTTTGTGCAGTTGAGAGAGTTTCATCAGGCAGTTGTGGTGATATTGCGACTAACTGAGCATTTTGAGTTTTAAATTGCGGTAAGTAGTCATTAAGTGCTTTTAGCTCTAAATTACAATATGGGCACCAGCCACCACGATAAAAGCTAATAATTACCGGGCCTTTTTTTAATAAATCCGCAAGCTCAATGTTTTCGCCGTTATGGTTGGCTAGGCTGAAGTTTTCTACCTTTTGACCAATTTGCAACGCATTGTCTTTAATATGCTGTGCAATAAGCTCTTCGTTTGTAGTGTTCATTAATGCTAAAACGTCAGCCGGTAACTTGGCATCTTTTTGTACGTTATAGGCATCTATTTGCGCTTTTAAACTCATGATTGAACCTCAATAATTAGATTATTTGCAATTATAGTGTTTTACATATTTAAATAAACATTGCAAAACTGAAAGCTTCATTCGAAAATGTTAAACATTGAAAAGTGCACAATGGCATCTTTATGTATAATTTAAGCGACCTAGAAACATTTATAGCAGTAGTTGAAAATAAAGGGGTGCTTGCTGCTGCGCGCGAGCAGCGTTTATCGCCTGCAACGGTAAGCCATCGCTTAAGTAAATTAGAACGTGAGCTTGCAACAGTACTTGTTTTTAGAGATAGCCGACGAGTACGGTTATCTCCCGCAGGTGAAATATTTTATACGCGAGTTGGCGCTATAATGGAGGCGCTGCACGACGCTGAGCATAGTATTGGTGCGCGTAGTTCATCTGTGAGTGGTTTATTACGCGTGACTATGCCCCCTTGGATTTTTTCAAAATACGTAATGCCAAGACTTAATGAGTTAGAGCAGGCCTATCCTGAACTAAAACTTGATTTTTTAATTACTGATCATTTTGTAAATGTGGTTGATGACGCACAAGATGTGGCAATTCGTGTAGGACAATTAAATGATTCCGGTTTACTGTCACGAAAAATAGTAAACAACAAACGTATACTTTGCGCAGCTCCTAGCTACATAAAAAAATATGGCATGCCTAAAAGCTTAGCTCAATTGAGCGAACACTATTGGGTTTGCCTGCCGTGGCAGCGCCAATTAAAGCTTTTTGATGAACAAGGTAAAACACATACTTTTAATGCAAGAACACGCTTTACTATTTCTAATTCCGACAATATGACTCAAGCAGCCATTGCAGGTCATGGCATTGCAATTAAATCAATGATAGCTATTCATGAAGATATTAAAAATGGCATTTTAGTTGAAGTTATGCCCGGTGTCATGGCACAAGATGATGCACCAGTTTGGTTTTTGCGTCCGCAAAATAGCTTAACTACCCGCAAAACCGATGTATTTTATGACTTTATGAAATCACTATTTTTGAGCTGCGAATAAGCGTTTAAATGAGCGTTTTACTCCAGTTAAAAACAAATAACCAGTAAGCTCGGCAAGTAAGGCAACTATAATAGCTGCAACAATGGCGGCTATAATAGAGTCTTTTTTTAAAATGATTTGACCTTCAAAGCGTTGCCACACTTGTTGCTTTACATCGCTCATGCCACTGATCATAGTAAAAATATATGGAGATTGCGCAAACCTATTTACAGCGATTTGTAAGTCTTGTTGTCGTGTGTAAAGTGTACTGATATTACTTGCACCTTTATTCACAATCCCATCATCAATATTTTTATAGTGTTTAATTAGCTTACTTAAATCATTATTAAAATACTTAGCTGCATCGCTTTTAAAAGGCGCAATGGCATTATTAGCTTCAATTAATTGGGCTGATAATGCTTGGCCAAAATCGCTTACAAATGCAGGAATTTGCACTCCAAGTAGTAAACCAAATGCAAAGAAACTAAGCCGGATATAATCTAAAAATTTACTCATTTATCTTCCTATCCATTTAAATAACCCAGAATTAACATTTGAGCTTGTTTTTATATCAAAAACTCGTAATCTATTGGGGCGTGTTTACCTTTGTGGATTGAAATTTGTTCAATCTAGGGTCGATTTAATCGCGGCGCGAGGTTTGTAACCTAGCGGGCTAAGTCAAAACCGTGCAACAAAGAGTTAATCGTCCCTAGAAAGAACCCAACGGGCAGCGCATGTTTGGCATTTATGCTGCGTTATCACCTATTTATGGGGAATAACCACACTACATAGGCTCTGCCTTGCCTAAATACCAAACGTACTGCTGTAAATTCAACCACGAAAGGTCAACACGGCCTAGTAATAAAAATAACAACAGGTGGATGTTAAGGATGACGAAAAAAGTAAAATTCACGTCAACATTTGTTGATATATCTAAACAGCTCAAACGTTTTGTATCGCGCATTGTTCAACCCGACGATGTAGAAGATATTGTGCAAGAAACCTTTGTAAAAAGCTACGAAGCTGATTTAAAGCAAGATATACAGTTTACCCGCAGTTACATGCTTAAAACAGCAAAACACCTAGCACTTAACCATATAGCTAAGTGGGACAACAAATTTAATGATTCGTTAGAAAATGATAACGAATTACCCGTATTACTTAAATCAATGAAGCTTGAGGATGAATACACATCTAAAGAGCGCTTTTTACTTTTTTGTAGAGCTACTGAGCAACTAAGCTCATCGATTCGTAAATGCTTTATATTAAAAAAAGTTTACGGCATGAGCCAAAAAGAGATCGCAGACCAAATGCAGTTAAGCCAAAGCACTGTTGAAAAACACATTGCCAAAGGATTGTTACAAACCATGTTGTACATGCGTGAACATGAGCAAAGCCCTCAAACAAACCCTAAAGCTCAAGCACACCCTATATCAGTTAAGAGGGTCGCAGAATGAGTAATGTTCATCAATTTAATTCAAAAGATTTAATTTTAGAAAAGTCATGTGATTGGATAAGCGCGATTGATCGTGGTTTAACTGATGATGAAAAAGAGCAATTTAAATTATGGATGATGCAAAGCATCGCCCATCAAGACTCTATATACGAGCTTGCTCAGCTTTGGGATGAGCTTTCGGTGTTAAATGAATTAAGTCATTTATTTCCTCAGCGTAACAATACTAAAGCATCAAAAAATAAGTGGATGTTTTCTTACTCAATTGCAGCGAGTTTATTTGCAGCACTAATGGTATGCAGCTACTTATTAATTAATTTAGAAAACGGCTATAACCAAGAGCTTGCAAAAGTTAACTACACTAAAATTTACAAAACAAAAGTAGGCGAGCAAGCAACGTATGTATTGCCAGACGGCACTATAGTGCAGCTTAATACTAATAGCTTACTAGAAGTTGCTTATAGCAAAGGCCGCAGGCAGTTGTTACTTAGTCGAGGAGAAGGGCGTTTTAATGTAGCAAAAGATGCCACGCGTCCGTTTAGTGTTATGGCCGGCGACAAAAGCTTTACCGCACTCGGTACCGTGTTTAATGTACAGCGTAATACCTCATCAGATTTAGAGCTTGTTGTTACCGAAGGCAAAGTGATGATCACCGACCCTAGTGTAGCGGTTGATGCAAATGACTTTAAAGATTATCAGCTTGCAGATAACAGCACGCAAAAAATTCGTCTAATTAATGCCAATATTGTTACCTCAGGCGAAAAAGTAATTATAGAGCAGAGTGTTACAAAGCCAATTACCCAGCTTTCAATGAACGACGTACAACGCGATTTGGCATGGCAAAATGGCATGCTTATTTTTAATGGAGAAGAGCTAAGCGATGCTTTAAATGAAGTAAGTCGCTATACCGCCACACGTTTTGAGCTTTCATCAGCCGAGCTTGCCAGTATTAAAGTAGCTGGGGTATTTAAAGCGGGTGACGTTGAAGGTTTACTAGAAAGTTTACAAACTAATTTTTCGATTGATCATGAGCGTTTAGGTGAGCATGTAGTAACGCTAAAACACCATACAGAATCATAAGTAGACGTTATGCAAATCAAACTAATGTTAGATAAAGTTGCATCAATAAAGATTGAACGTAAAAAAAATATTAAAAAAAAGAAACAAAACCATAGAGGATTTTTGTTTGTCAGCTGTTTATATAAGTTGCGCAGTAACCAAACGCATTTATTGAGTGGATTTAGTGTGCTTGTACCGGCTATTTTTAGCTTGAGTGTACAAGCAGCAACTCAAACCACTGGGCAAATGGTGCAATTTGATATAAAAGCGCAGCGAGCAGACAAAGCCTTAATTGAATATGCTAAACAAACAGAGCAAACCGTGGTGTTTTCTTATGAGTTGGCAAAGCAGTATGACGCAAATTCAGTTTATGGATTTTACACTCAGCTAGATGCTCTAGAGGCATTATTAGGTGGGACTGAACTCGATGCGGTTGTTGATCAAAATGGTTTACTGAGTATAAAACTCAAACAAATCAACAGGAATGATAACAACATGATGAAGCTTTCAGCGGTCAGTGCAGCAGTATTACCAGCTTTACTTGCAGTAAATTCGCAAGGTGTAAACGCAGCAGAAGAAGTCGCTCAAGAAAAAATTGAAAAAATTGCTATAGTCGGTAGCCGTGTAGCAGGACGTTCAGTTGAAGATTTACCCGTTCCAGTAGATATCTTAAGTGCAGAAGCGCTTGAAAATACGGGCCAAACAGAAGTTGGTCGTATGCTACAGTCTATCGCCCCTTCATTTAACTTTTCAAGCTCTGCAATTAGTGACGGTACTGATGCTTTAAGACCTGCGACACTTCGCGGTTTGGGCCCCGATCAAACATTGGTGTTAATTAACGGCAAACGTCGTCACCAAGCAAGTATTATTCATATTAATGGCTCTGTTGGGCGTGGTACCGCAGGTACTGACATGAATGCAATTCCAGCCTCTGCAATTAAACGCATTGAAGTATTACGTGATGGCGCTGCTGCTCAGTATGGTTCTGATGCAATTGCAGGTGTTATTAATATTGTGCTTAAAGATGGTAGCGAAGGTGGCAAAGCGGCTATTAACTACGGTCAATATTCTGAAGGCGATGGCGAAACCATTAACCTTGATTTTAATAAAGGCTTTGCGCTAGGTGATGACGGTTATTTAAATACAACTATCAATTACCGTGACCGTGCACCTACTAACCGTGCAGGTTTACATGGCTCTTGTCAGTTTTATGGTTGTACAGAACTAAGTGACGGCACTTTACTTGCTGGCGATCCGCGTGAGCTGACAGCCGATCGTGATACATTCAGAATTGGTGATGCTGATTCTCAGCAGTTTGGTTTAACAATTAATACCGGTTACGAGTTAGGTGATGGCGAGCTTTACGGCTTTATTACTTACTCAACACGTGAAAATGAGTCGGCTGCATTTTTCCGTCATAATGCAAATGCAGGTGGTAACCCAGTACTACAAGATAATGATGCGACGATTCCGCTAGGTTTCTTACCAAAAATTAATACAACTATCGACGATATCTCGTACAACTTTGGTTATAAAACTGAGTTTGATAACGATGCAAGCCTTGATTTATCATACACTTATGGTGAAAACAGCATTGATTACACGACAAGTGACACTATCAATGCCTCATACGCTAACTTTTTACGTTATGACCAAGGTTTAAGTGCTGCTGATATTCGTACAACTATCCCACGTGAAGCGTACGCTTACGGCATGGAATTATCACTGCAAACAATCAATATTGATTTTACGCAAAACTTTGATGATTATTCTTTAGCAATGGGTGCTGAAATCCGTACTGACGAATATCGCATTTTAGAAGGCAATGAGTACGCATACCGCGATTACGATACAACCAACGGGGTAAGTATTTACAACGGCTTAAGTGGTGGTGTTGGTTCTGAAGATGCATCAGGTGGTTCACAAGGTTTTGGTGGTTCAGCTCCTGCGTCATCAGTTGATGAATCGCGTGATGTAATTTCATTTTACATAGATGCAGAAGCTTATGTGATTGAAGATGTAATTTTATCGGGTGCACTTCGCTACGATAACTACAAAGGCTTTGGTGATACAGTAAACTTTAAGCTTGCTGGTAACTGGTCTGTAACCGACGATATTTCACTACGTGGTGCATTAAGCTCAGGTTTTAGAGCGCCTTCAATGCAGCAGCTTTACTTTAATAACGTAAGTACGCAATTTGTTGTTGGTACTAATGGTAATTTAGTTGCAGAAGAGGTTGGTACATTTAGAAATGATTCAACACTTGCGCAAAGCTTAGGTATTCCAAAGCTTAAAGAAGAAAAATCACAAAACCGTAGTTTAGGTATTGTATATAACGTTACAGATAATATTAATGTAACCGTTGATTACTACTCAATTGATATTGACGACCGTATTGTAATTAGTGACCGCTTAGGTAAAGGTTTATCTACAAGCCTTGATGCTGCACTAAATAGTGCGGGTGCTGGCGTAGGTCAGTTCTTCTTAAATGGTGCTGATACAGAAACTCGTGGTGTTGATTTTGTAGCAACGTGGAACACTGAAGGTTTAGGCGGCACGCTTGATTTTACACTTGCAGCTAACTTTACTAAAACAGATGTTGTATCGTTATTTTCGCCTGCTGGCTCAAGCCTTGAGACAGTAAACGTAGAAGATATATTTTCAGCTGAAGACATCTCTATTATTGAAGAGTGGCAACCAGAGGATCGTATTAACTTAAGTGCACTTTATCAACGTGATGATTGGACAGTTAACCTGTCACTTAATCGCTTTGGTGAGTACACAGTAGAAGACGGTGGTCGTCAAACGTATGGCGCAGAAATTTTAACTGACGTTAAAGTTAACTACTTCGTTACTGAAGATTTATCGGTAAATATTGGTGCAAATAACTTGTTTGATGTTTACCCAGATAAAAACGAAATAGGTAACTCTCGCTCAGGTACTATTGTGGATGCTAGTGGCAACACAGTAATAAGTAGCTCAGGTGTGTTTGACTACTCACGTCGTTCTGCTCCATTTGGATTTAACGGTGCTTACTACTACATAGGCGCAGAATACCGTTTTTAATTAATAACCTCCCTTTCGTTATTTAACTCAAAGGGCCGTAAGGCTAATGCCGATCAGTTAAGAAAATGACCGGTTGANGGCTAATGCCGATCAGTTAAGAAAATGACCGGTTGACCGATCCAAACGATCATGCAAAATCCGTAGTTAGGAAACTAACTACGGATTTTTTTGTGAATATAGAACAAGCACTGCAAGCAACACTTGAAGAAAGCAGCCGATACCATACCTTTGAAAAATTATCAGAAATTCTTGACCCTGAAATCATTGAACAAGGTTTTCAACAAGCTGGGATTGCAACCGTTCGTAAGCGAAGGTTACCGCTTGAGGCCGTTTTGTGGTTAGTTATTGGCATGGCATTGTTTCGAAAAGAATCGGTTTGGAATATCGCTAATAAGCTAGATATCATGTTACCTGGCAAGAACCAACTCGTTGCTCCAAGTGCGATGGTACAGGTGAGACAAAGGTTAGGTGATGATTCCGTTAAACATGTTTTCAATAAATCTGCTCAATCAATGTATAAGCAACAGTCATTCGAAACATGGAATGGTTTGAACCTATTAGCTGTTGACGGTGTTGTGTGGCGAACAGCCGACACGCCTGATAATCGTA
>NZ_JADYWR010000030.1:0-37348 GCF_015864705.1 Pseudoalteromonas sp. NGC95 | reverse complement strand
ATGAAATGAGGCCGCATTTGAGTTTAGGAATGAAAACACCAAACCAAGTGCACAAAAAAAGCCAGGAGCAAAAGCTACTGGCCTTCAATTAAAACCGTCAACGTATTTTAGGACGGGACACTATTTTAGCCGCCGTTTATATTGCTGCGGCTACGCGCTCAGTAAAACCAGCCAAACAACGAGTTAATTAATCACGTATTTCTACACATCATACTTGGAGAGAACATGGATAGCATGACAATGATCGCAATGGCATCAATCGTTATTTCAGGAATTACAATTAGTTTTGGTTGTTTAGGTCCATCGCTTGGCGAAGGCAAAGCAGTAGCAACGGCATTGAGTGCATTAGCACAGCAACCTGATGCATCAGCAACTATTACGCGTACGCTCTTTGTAGGGCTTGCGATGATTGAATCGACCGCAATATACTGTTTTGTCGTGTCGATGATTCTTATTTTTGCCAATCCGTTTTGGAACTACGCTATTGCACAAGCTGCAGGAAGTTAAACCATGCTAATTGATTGGTTTACAGTTGCAGCCCAAGTGGTTAATTTTTTAATTTTGGTGTGGTTACTAAAACGCTATTTATATAAACCAATTTTGCACGCTATTGATAGGCGAGAAGAGCGTATAGCCGCTGAGTTAGACGATGCTGAAACAAACCAAAATGAAGCACTGGCGGAGCGTGAAAAGTTTTTTCTGAAAAATGAAGAGTTTGAACAACAACGTACACAAAAGATGCAACAAGTAAGCGTGAGTGCTAAGCAAGCAGAGCAAGCACTTATATTAGAGGCGCAAAAAAGAGCTCAAAGCTGGGGCACTAAATATCAACAAAATATAGTAAAAGAGACTGATAATTTAAAGGAGTCTTTAAGTCGAAAAGTTAAGCAAGAGGTTTTTGCTATTAGTCGCAAAACCTTAACTGAACTGGCATCAACAACTTTAGAACAACAAATATGTGAGGTGTTCACAGCGCGCTTATATAAGCTTGATAGCGACAAAAAAACCACTTTAGCGCAGGCGCTAAGTACAAATAGTGAATTTGTACCTGCCTTAATTCAAAGTGCGTTTGAGCTAACTGAATCTCAGCGTTTAGCACTTAAGAATGCTATTAATACTGTGTTTTCAAAAGATATTACCATTAAATTCACCACCGATGAGAGCCTTATTAGCGGGATTGAGTTATGTGTCAATGGACAAAAGCTGGTGTGGAGTATTGACGATTACTTACAATCAATCGAGCAGGAAGTTGATATGTTACTAAAACAAAAAACAGCTCAGCCTACAACTTCTCAACCTGTTGATAAGTGATGAGTGACCTTAGCGAAAACACTCAAAATAAAAACACAAAAATACACAGTTTAACAAACGCGTTTGGTGATGTGTTTAAGCACATTCAGCAAGGGCTAAAAACAGTTAACTCAAAATTGAACTTACATGAAGTTGGTATTATTACCAGTGTATCAACGGGTATTGCGAAGGTGTCGGGATTACCTGGCGTTGGCTTTGAGGAACTAATTATATTTCCCGGTAATGTGCTTGGAATTGCGTTTAATATTGATGAAAAAGAAGTTGGTGTTGTGCTTTTAGGTGAATACGCCCACTTACAAGCTGGGGATGAAGTGCGCCGCAGTGGTCGTGTAATGGATGTAGCGGTTGGCAATGCGCTATTAGGGCGAGTGATAAACCCACTTGGCGAGGCACTAGACGGTGGAAGCGTTATACAAACCGAGCAGCGTTTACCAATAGAGCGTCCAGCTGCACCAATTATGGACCGCTCTCCTGTTACTACGCCTTTGCAAACCGGACTTATTGTAATCGATGCGATGATTCCAATAGGGCGAGGACAACGAGAGCTTATTTTAGGTGACAGGCAAACAGGTAAAACAGCTATAGCCATAGACACGATTTTAAATCAGCGAGAACAAAATGTAATTTGTATTTATTGCGCTATTGGCCAGCGGGCATCAACAGTTGCTAAATCAATAGCAATATTACGCGCGCAAAATGCAATGGCTTATACGGTTGTTGTTGCAACAGAGGGTAATGAACCACCGGGCTTACAGTATATAGCGCCTTACGCTGCAACCAGTATTGCAGAATATTTTATGGAGCAAGGACGTGATGTACTTATTGTATATGACGATTTAACTAAGCACGCAAGAGCTTACCGCGAGTTGTCTTTGTTGTTACGACGACCACCCGGACGAGAAGCATTTCCTGGGGATATTTTTTATATTCATTCACGATTACTAGAGCGTGCGACCCATTTAAATAAAGAACGTGGCGGTGGTTCCTTGACCGCACTCCCCATTATAGAGACCGAAGCTCAAAATATTTCAGCCTATATTCCAACTAATTTAATTTCGATTACCGACGGACAAATTTATTTATCACCCTCATTATTTGCTCTAGGTGTATTACCAGCCGTTGACGTTGGTAAGTCGGTTTCTCGTGTGGGCGGTAAAGCACAGCGTGCTGCGTTTCGTGCAGTTGCTGGCGATTTAAAGCTTGCATATGCTCAATTTGAAGAGCTAGAAACCTTTGCTCGTTTTGGTGCCCGACTTGATGATGATACACGGCGTATAATTGAACATGGACGGCGTATTCGAGCGAGCTTACATCAATCTGAATCATCACCTATGCCAGTGCCTGAGCAAATTATGCTATTACTCGCACTCAGTAATGGCTTTTTAGATTCGATTGAACTGCTAAAAATAAACGACGCAAAAAATATTATTAAAAAAGCAGTTGCGCAGTTAGACCCTGCTTTGTGTGATAGATTTGATACCGCTAAAAGCTTAAGTGATGACGATCGACAAACAATTGTTGAGTTGGCTAAGCGCGCACTTGTTGATTTTGAGCCTGAAAAGAAGGCAATAACAACATGAGCAATAGTGCCGCTAATTTACGCCATAAAATAGCCAGTGCAAGTGATTTACAAGGCGTGGTAAAAACGATGAAGGCACTTGCTGCCTCGAGTATTGGGCAATATGAAAAATCGATTAGCTCATTGACCGATTACTACCGGGCAGTTGAGTTAGGATTAAGTGCGAGTTTGCGTGATGACATGTCATTTCAATTTTCACCACAACCCAAAAATATAAATGAAAGCAGAGTGGGTGTGATCATATTCGGCTCAGATCAAGGGTTGGTAGGGCAGTTTAATGAAAGTATTACCGACTTTACAATTAAAGCGCTAAGTAACGAGACCCAGCCACCTCTAATTTGGGTAGTAGGCGCACGTGCTGCATCTCGACTTACCGATGCCGGCTTTAATTTAGTAAAAGTATACACAGTGCCAGTGAGTGTTCACGATATAGATACCTTAGTTAGGCAAATTCAAATAGACAGTGAATCAAGCTTGGTTCTTAATCCTGGTTGCGGTGTATTGGTGTTTTATAATCAACCTAAACAAGGCGCGCTTTATGAATGTGTGTCTCAGCGATTACTCCCACTTGACGAGCAATGGCGAGATAATTTTAAAAATATTTTATGGCCAACTAAAGCTTTGCCAGAAGTACTCTGCAAGCACTCTACAACAATAAGAGCATTGATCCGCGAGTATATTTTTATTTCTCTTTATCGTGCATGTGCCGAGTCGTTGGTCAGCGAAAATAGCAGTCGTCTTGGCGCAATGCAACGCGCTGAAAAAAATATTGAAGAGCTACTTGATAAGCTTTCGAGTGAGTTTAATACTCTGCGTCAAAGTACCATTGACGAGGAGTTGAGTGATGTACTTGCAGGTTATGAATTACTAAATAAAATAGACTAGAGGCTGTTGATCTTAGAGGTTGAATTTGCAGCTGTATGTGTTGTTTTTTAATCAAAACATCGCCTATACAGTGCGGTTATTGACTCTTTGTTACTCGATTTTTACTTATTCTTACAAGAATGTAAGCCATCAGAGTAACGCAGAAGCCGTTACCGAGCCCAATAGGTTACAAATCGCGCACGATTACCCCCCCGTAAATTGAATGAATTTTAATCATGAAATGTCAACAAAACTCACAAGGATAATTTACAAGAAATAAAGCTATAACCTGATTGTAAGTGATCGTTAATTAATGATTAACTGTTGAAGTTGAGTGTTCAATAGTGGGTAGTGCTTTTTCTTTGAGGTATTTTATTATTGTTGTGAACTGGTATGACTGAGTGGATTCGAACTGCTGACCCTTGGACCGGGTGATCAAGAGTGGGTAGTGCTTTTTCTTAGGTTTTTTTATTGCTTTGAATTGGTACGACTGAGTGGATTCGAACCACCGACCCCTACCATGTCAAGGTAGTGCTCTAACCAACTGAGCTACAGTCGTACAATTTTTGAGGTTTTACTTAAATTTTGATACGACTGAGTGGATTCGAACTACTGACCTTTGGACCGGGTGGTCAAGAGTAGGTAGTGCTCTTTCCTTCAATTATACGTTTCATTAATGTTGGTACGACTGAGTGGATTCGAACCACCGACCCCTACCATGTCAAGGTAGTGCTCTAACCAACTGAGCTACAGTCGTATTACTTTATTTAAGTAGGTGTTAATTGCTTAACAACGGCGGCTAATATATAGCGTGGCGGTTAGTGAATCAAGCAAGTTTGTTGTTTTTGAGTTTATTTGCCGTTTTTTTATTCATATTGGGCTTATTTCACACGTTTTATAAAATACTTGCCACCAAACCACATGTTTTTTAGCTGAGCTTTTTAGTAAGTTCAGTAAGTTACTTGCTGAGTCCGTTTTGACTAAGTTATTAATTTGAGGGCTTGAGATACTTTCGTTAAACCAAAGCTCATTATAAAGCGGTTGTAGTGCCTCTAGATAACCAGTTAACTGCGCTTGATAGGGCTGAATTTCTTTTAGGTAAAACTTTTGAAATACATTGCTTATGATTTTTGCGTTTTTATTATTTTTATCCTGAGGGCACAGCGTATTAAAGTTTAATGTTTTTACAAACTGCGTGGCGTTGTTATTTAACACTACCTGCTTGCGGACCGATTGAATGAGTACTTGGTTAAATTGAAATTTATTAAGCTGCTCGAGTGCACTAAAAATAGAATCACCATTAATTTCACTAAATTCTTTAGCCTTAATTTGTTGCTTAATGAGTACAAGTTGCTTTAGCGCAAGTACGGTATCACTAAAACCAGCAGGTTCAGTAGTAAGCTCGTTTGAAGTGAGTTGCCAGGTACGATTTAGCTCAGGCTCTTTAAATAACATGGTGTTAAAAAAGTGCATTAGGTGTGTTTCTTTGTAGTTTTTGGCTGCGAGTATTTTTGTGTAACTAGGACTATTTTTATCAAGCGTGTTTAAGCAAACCTGCGCACTTTTAATAAAGTTTATTTGATATTTTAATTGCCCAGCAGCGCTGGCGGTTTTTCCTAATTGGTTATTGTGCTCACTTATAAGCACGTTAAGCTTACATTGGCTAATGCCTGCAAGCTCAACAATGCTCAGTGTTAAGTCACTTTGTGCTATTGGGGTAGGCTGCAGTAAGGGGAGTTGCTTGAGTGGCGCAGGCTGTGTTGGGCTTGTATCAACTGTGCTACTTAAGCGTTCAATATAAGTAACGTTTATACTACTTTGTGGTTTGTTGCAGCCAGTAAGCGTTAAAAAATACATTACCAGCAAAGCAGCTGGTAATGTTTTAAGGCTGAGTTTATTAGTTTTGATTGAGTGAATCAATTTTAAGAAATTCATATTTTAGACGTTTTTTTACCGTTAGCATTAATAAAATAGCAGCGACACTAAGTCCCACTATTATCCCAGTCCAGAAACCGTGTGGCCCCATAGCTGGCACAATTATGTCTGTTCTTGCCAATACGTAACCTAAACAAAAGCCGATTAACCAATACGATATAAACGTAATATACGATATAGGCGTGGTGTATTTTAACCCACGGAGTATGCCATTTGCTGCAACTTGAAGTGCATCAGGTAATTGGTAAATACACGCTAAAATCATAATTGATGAAGCCAATGCCATAACAGCGGGGCTGTCGGTATACAGTTGGCTAATTAAATCACGACCGGCAAACGTAATAAGCGCTAAAAATAACGCCACAGCAATGGCTAAAATATAGCTGGTAGAAACCGCAACTTTTAATTGAGTCATGTTCTTTTGGCCGTATAAGTTACCTATACGAATGCTAATAGCGATTGATAGGCTCAGCGGCATCATAAACAGCAATGTAGTTACACTGGCTGCTATTTGATGCCCCGATATAGCTACTGCACCTAAATGCGCTATAAATAGCGGTATACACGCAAATAAAGTGACTTCAAAAAAGGTGGCGAGTGAAATTGGTATACCTAACTTAGTAATAATACCAATGGTAGTGAAATTAGGTTTTTCGAATGATGAAAGCAGGCCTTTAGCATCTACTTTTTTACTCATTTGGCAGTAAGTGACTTGTGCTATTGCCATAACAGTTAAAACAATTGCAGTGGCAATGCCACAGCCCGCGCCGCCATAAGCAGGAAAACCAAATAAGCCATTTATGAAAATATAATTTACCGGAATATTAACAGCTAAACCTAATAGGCTTATGTAAAACGCGGGCTTGGTCATTCCCATACCTTCGGTAACGTTTCTGTATACCGTAAAAATTAAAAATCCAAACACACCCCATTTCACAAAGTGAATGTAGTCAATGGCAAGGTTTGCAATTGCAGGCGTTGTATCGAGCTTAAAAATAATAGCATCTGCTAAATGGGCAATTCCAAAGCCTGTAAAGCTCAAAATAGCGGTTAAATAAAGCGCTTGTTGAAAATAGTGGCTAATGCCTTTGCGGTCATCACTGCCCGAAAACTGCGCAATAATACCAGTAAGCGCTAATAAAATACCTTGAAGGCCAAGTAATAAAGGGTTCCATATTCCTGTTGCAATAGACAGTGCAGCTAAGTCAGTAGGGCTAACTTGACCTGCCATAATTGTGTCGACGACCGACATTAAAATAAGTGTAACTTGCGCTAAAAAAACAGGTAAAGCGAGGGAAAGTAAACGCTTGGCTTCCCAATTGCAAAAGGTCATAAAAACAGCTAGTTGATAAAATAGGGCGTAATTGTAATCTATTGGGGTTTAAATAAAAATCACAGTAGTGAATGATTTTATGAGTTGATACGTTAAACTAGCACTTTGTAATAATTTAAAGTGATTTTATGTTTACAGGAATAGTGCAAACGCAAGCTACGGTGGTCTCTAAGACTCAAACAGACGGTGTTTTACGCTTAGTTGTATCGGTGAGCGATGAGTACGTTAAGCATTTAGATTTAGGCGCAAGTATTGCTATTAATGGCTGTTGTTTAACAGTTGTGCAAGTTGAGCTAAGTAATCACGATGTGGTAGCGCAAGTGCATTTTGATGTGATTGACGAAACCCTAAAGTTAACTAATTTAGGACTGCTTGAGTTAGGTAGTTTAGTTAATTACGAACGCTCTGTTACGTTTGGTACTGAGCTAGGTGGGCATATAGTGTCTGGGCATATTCATTGTACGTCACAAATTTCTCAAATAGTGAAGCTTGAGAACAACTTCAAAATACAACTCAGCTTGCCAAAAGAGTGGCAAAAGTATGTGTTATATAAAGGGTTTGTTGCGATAAATGGCGCAAGCTTAACCGTGGGCGAAGTTGATGAACATGGTTTTTGGTTACACCTAATTCCGGAAACGCTCGCCATTACAAACATTGGTGCAGCGCAAGTGGGTGACAAGTTTAATATTGAAGTTGATCAGCAAACTTACACTATTGTAAATACGGTAGAAAACTACTTACGCCATCAGGCTTAAGTTAAAATATTTGTTCGTCGTCACTGTCTACGTGTAGCTCTAACTTATTGTTAGCATGATCTATATGCATATTTAAATGAATTGGGTTACAGCAGGCAGTGCAATCTTCTATGTAGTCTTGATCGCCCATGCTTGCGTCTAAGTCTAAATGTATGTGGTGTCCGCAGTGTGGGCACGTTATTCGTTGTGATAAAAAATCTTTCATAATCACTCCAGTTATAAATAATTAAGTTAGATTTAACTTAATCGCTTACAGATGAACGCCTACTTACTCATTAAATATAGTGCTGAAATGCAGCTTATGACACTTATTTTATACCTTCAAATACCAGCTTTTCTATATGTTGTTTAGCTTCAGTAAGATAGTGACCGGCAAAGATGTTAGCGTGATTTAAAATAGGGTATAGCTGGTATATTAACTTACGTTTTTCGTAATTTTGAGAAAGCGGGTAGTGCTGGTTATAGGCGCTATAAAAGTCTTTTGGCAGTGGCGCAAATAGTTCGCTCATTGCAATATCCACTTCCCGATCACCATAATAACAAGCGGGGTTAAATACCGTTGGCTCTGCTTTTAAAAAGCCCATATTTCCTCGCCAAAAATCGCCATGCAGTAATGAGGGCTCAACTTGATGACTATGCAGCTGTTCTTTAACGGCATTAATTAAGCGCTCGGGTTCAATAAAGTTAATGCCTTTTTCAGCGAGTAACTGTAATTGCCACCCTATACGTTCTTCGGCGTAAAATACATCCCATTTTTTATGCCAGCGATTAGGTTGTATGGTAGTGGCTATGTAGTTGTCTACATCAAAACCAAACATGGCTTGGTCGTGTTTTTGATGCATTTTAGCGAGGCTGCTTCCCATAGTTGCCCACGTGTCGTGAGGTTGTTTATCCAAAACAAGCCACTGTAAAACAATAAACGAAAACTCTATATTTGCACCGGTTGTAATACATTCAGGGACTTTAAAATTACTATTTTGCGCTAAAAGCTTTAAGCCAATAAATTCACTTTCTAAACGCTCGAGTTCGCTTTTTAATGCTATTTTAACGAAGAAGTTATGCGTACCATTGGTAATATGAAATAGTTTGTCGGTATTTGTACTTTGTAATTGGCGTTTATAGGTGTGTTTAAAGTCAAAATTAATGGCTTGGCTGATGTGCTCATTTACTGTTTTCCACATAACAATTGCTCGCCTTTTAAACAGATACTTAAACTATGGCAAAAAGGTATTAATTTAACAATCTAAACGTTGTAAAATTAACGACTATATTGCACAAAAATTACACTTACTGTAATGGAGTAAAAATGAACAAAAGTTTAATAACCAATTTGCTAGCGGGTTTATGTGTTGTTGTAGGTTTTATGTTTAACCAAGCAATTGTGTTATCAGTTGGTTTATTTGCACTTTCTGGCGCGGTAACTAATTTATTAGCGATTCATATGTTGTTCGAAAAGGTCCCGTTTTTATATGGCTCAGGCGTTATAGCGCTTAAGTTTGAAAGCTTTAAAGTAGCTATACGAAACCTAATATTAACGGAGTTTTTTTCAGAGCAAAAAATTAATAATTTACTCAATAAAGCGCAGCCCAATATCGATTTTGAGCCAATAATTAGCAATGTTGATCTAAACCCTGCATTCGACAATTTACTTGTCGTTATTGAAGAGTCACAGTTTGGTAGCATGTTAGGGATGTTTGGTGGAACAGCTGCAATCGAGCCAATGCGTGAAAAGTTTATTGAAAAAATGCAATTGTCGCTTAGTGAGATTTCCCAAACTGACGATTTTAAAGCATTAGTAAGCCAAACACTCTCACAAGGTAATAGCGCAGAGAGTCTACATAAAACGGTGCTTAAATTAGTTGATGAGCGCCTAGATGAGCTTACCCCAAAAATGGTTAAAGAGATTATTCAAACCATGATCCGCGAGCACTTAGGCTGGCTTGTTGTGTGGGGTGGTGTGTTTGGTGGTTTATTTGGTTTAATAGCGGCCGTGATTTAAATATAGCTACTGATACCAATTTTAAAAATAATCATTTTATCGCATTAAATAGCGCACTTACTGCGTTAAAAATTGTTCGTGTACGAGTGTATGGATGCAGGAGGTAGAGCAATGCAGGGAGCAATTAGTGATAGCAACTACACGTTATAATTTCGCCTTATTATTGCGCTACTTTATTAGCGCAATAATAGATAACTAATTTAATGCAATTGGTATGACTTATTTTTTCAGGCTGTTATTATCGCCCCCATAATTTAGTCGTGTTTTTTAGGAGCAACGGTGAGCAAAACGTTAGCCAGTTATTATCAGCAAGCATACGCTTGCGATCAGCAGCATTTTAACCAGTGTTTTTATTGTGGCTGTGAAGCAACAGAGCGCGATCATTGTCCGCCGCTGCATATGCTACAAAGCATTGTTGATTTAGGTGAAGAAGCTGATTTTATATCTATTCCTGCGTGTTATGAGTGTCATGCACTTTTACATAACGAAAGGCTGATGACGATTGATGAGCGCTTTACTAAAATGAAAAAAAAGCTTGCCACTAAATATGCAAAACCTCTGCGTGTTTATAACATGTGGGAAGAAAACGAACTTGGCGATATGAGCGATGAGTTTGCGCATAGTATTCAAGCGGGTATGAAATTAGGTAAAGAAGCCGCTGAGCGCTTAGCGTTTACTGGTTTTAGCTATGCCACTGAAGATGCCAAAGTAGCAGTACGTGAAAAAACGAAAGAGTTTGATGTAGAAGGCATGATATTTACCGACTTTAAAGAAGCGCTAAATTACTGCATTAATGATTTAAACGTACAAAAAAGTGACTTTTATAAAATTTTGGTTGAAGACTACCAAGGTGATTTTAATAAAGCGCTAAGCCAGTATCGTCACCGTCATGACAAAGTGACAGCGGCTAAAGACGGTAATACAATTATTAAAGATTTTTCTAAGTTACATAAGCAAAACTCTGATTTTGTAACGCGTACGGTTAAGCACTTTATTAGTAAAGATCCATCGCTTACAACCGAAGGTGCGCTTGAAAAGTTGTATAACAATTATATAAAGAAATAATTACAGATATTCATCTTAATTAACTGCGTTTTCACCTGTTTTTTTGGCTTTATTCCTTAGCTTTCGCTAAAGTAGCAAAAAAACAGGAGATCCAAACAACATGCAAAAATTTGCACCTTCTTTATTAGCAGTTGGCTTAGCTGCTGCACTTGTAGGTTGCCAAGAAAACGGCCCGCAAGACGATAAAATAACAATCAACAAAAATCCTTACCCAAGCACTTATCAGCCCGTTTCTACATCAAGCACACTTATTACAAATGCAACAGTACTTACAGGTACTGGTGAGCGTTTAGATGAGGCTGATGTATTACTTGTTGACGGCAAAGTACAACAAGTTGGTAAAGACTTAACTGCTACTGCTGATATTACAATTGATGCACAAGGCAAATGGGTAACACCGGGTATTATTGACGTACATTCACATTTAGGTGCATACCCAAGCCCTTCGGTTGAGTCGCATCAAGATGGTAACGAAATGACCAGCCCTAACACTGCAGAAGTGTGGGTTGAGCATTCTGTTTGGCCACAAGATCCTGGCTTTAATCGCGCACGTGAAGGCGGCATTACTTCTCTACAAATTTTACCAGGTTCAGCTAACTTATTTGGTGGACGCGGCGTTACACTTAAAAACGTACCAGCGCACACTATGCAAGGGATGAAATTTCCAGAGGCACCGTATGGTTTAAAAATGGCGTGTGGTGAAAACCCTAAACGTGTTTATGGTCGTCAAGGTGTATTGCCTTCAACCCGTATGGGTAATATGGCTGGTTACCGTATGGCCTGGGCTGAAGCCGCTGAATACAAACGTGCGTGGGATAAGTACGATGCCGATTATGAAGCAGGTTTAAACCCAGAAGCACCAGTACGTGATATTAAACACGATACGCTTCGTGGTGTGCTTGAGGGCGAAGTACGTATTCATAATCATTGTTATAAAGCTGAAGAAATGGCAATGATGATTGACCTGTCAAAAGAATTCAATTACGACGCGGGTACATTCCATCACGGTGTAGAAGCATATAAAATTGCTGACCTACTTGCTGAGAATGGCTCGTGTGCTGCACTTTGGCCAGACTGGTGGGGTTTTAAAATGGAAGCCTACGACATGGTTCAAGAAAACGTAGCTATTGTTGATGCGGTTAAAAATTCATGTGCAGTTGTTCACTCAGATTCAGATACTACTATTCAGCGCTTAAACCAAGAAGCTGGCAAGGTTATGTACCGTGCTAACGAAAACGGTTTTGATATTTCTGAGCAACACGCTATTAAATGGATCACGGCTAACGCTGCTAAATCGCTAGGTATTGATGACAAAACAGGTTCACTAGAAGCAGGTAAGCAGGGCGATGTTGTTATTTGGAATCAAAGCCCATTTAGTGTTTATGCTAAAGCTGAACAAGTGTTTGTTGATGGTGCAAAAGTTTACGATAGAAACGACAGCGCGTATCAAGCAACAAGTGATTTTATGTTAGGTCAACAATAAGGAGCACCCAGAATGAAAAATTTATCACGTTCGTTTTCGCTTTCTCTGGTTGCTGCAGGATTATTAGCATCTGGTGCTGTAAGCGCACAATCGCTAGCAATTATTAATGCAACATTACACACGTCTTCTGATCAAGGTGTATTAGAAGCGGCAAGCATTGTAATGACAGATGGTAAAATCACAGCGATTAACCCAACTGAAATTAAAGTAGATCAAATTATTGATGCAAAGGGCCAAATTGTAACCCCTGGCTTTATTGCAAGTGTAAATCAACTTGGTTTAGTTGAAGTAAGTGCAGTTGCAGGCTCTCGCGATGCAGGCGAGGACAAAGCCGGTATTGATTTTGACGTAAGTCTTGCTTACAACGCACATTCAAGCTTAATTCCTTACGCTCGTAAAGGCGGTGTAACACGCGATGTCATTACCCCTCATGGCGGCGATAGCATTTTTTCAGGCCTTGCGAGTGTTGTTGATTTAAGTGGTAGTTTTGACAGCGACATGCAAAAACAAGCGGCTTTAATTGTTTACTTAGGTGAGCGCAGTAAAGGCTCTCGTGCTTTTACTTTGCAAACACTGATTAATAAACTTGATGAGCACAAAACTAAAGCTGGTAAAAAAGCTAAAAAAGATGACGACAAGCCAAGTACTGAAGACAAAGTAATGGCAAAAGTACTCAGTGGCGAAATGCCATTAGTGGTTGGCGTATCACGTGCGGCAGATATTATTGAGCTTATTAAAGTAAAAGAGCAATTTGGTATTAACTTAGTACTTAACGGCGCACAAGACGCTGTTGTAGTTAAAGAGCGCGTTGCTAAAGCAAATATCCCAGTAATTATTAGTGCAATGGACAGCTTACCAGCAAGTTTTGATTCGCTTCATGCGAGTTTAGATAATGCAGGTGTGCTAGAAAAAGCAGGCGTTAAAGTATTATTAACGGTAGGTGGTGATGCAAGCCACAACATTTACCAGCTGCGTTTTGATGCTGGTAATGCAGTATCGTATGGTATGAGCCAAGAAGGTGCGTTAAAAGCGGTTACATCAAACGTTGCTGATGTATTTGGCATTAATGCAGGTAGTCTTGAAGTAGGTAAAGCTGCTGATTTAGTAATGTGGAGTAATGACCCGTTTGAACTAAGCAGCCACGTGAACAAAATGTTTATTAATGGGATTGAGGTTTCTACACAATCTCGTCAAGATAAACTGCGTGACCGTTATACGACTGATTCAAAAATGCCACGGGCTTATACTAAATAATTAAAATAAATTTAATTATTTTAAAGGCCGCTATTTTATAAATAGCGGCCTTTTTGTTTGTAAAATTTAGACATAAAAAAGCCGCTTACTTTTACAAGTAAGCGGCTTTTAAATTTAAACTAATATTTATACTAATTTAGCAAGAATATCGTTAAATGTAGTGCTTGGACGCATCGCTTTAAAGGCTGCATCATCGTTAGGCTGGAAGTAACCGCCTAAATCAACTGCAGGGCCTTGCGCATCGTTAAGTTCACTTACGATTTGTTCTTTATTAGACTCAAGGTCGCTAGCAATTTGAGTAAACTGTGCTTTAAGTTCACTGTCATCATTTTGCTTAGCAAGTTCTTGTGCCCAGAATAAAGATAGGAAGAAATGAGAACCACGGTTATCAATTTCTTTCACTTTACGTGAAGGAGACTTGTTTTCTGCTAAGAAAGTACCAGTCGCTTTATCTAGCGTATCAGCAAGAACTTGTGCCTTGTTGTTACCCGTAGTTACGCTTAGGTGCTCAAGAGATGCAGCAAGTGCTAAAAATTCACCTAAAGAATCCCAACGTAAGTGATTTTCTTTTTCGAATTGTTGAACATGCTTAGGTGCAGAACCACCCGCGCCAGTTTCAAATAATCCACCACCGTTCATAAGTGGAACAATTGAAAGCATTTTAGCACTCGTACCTAGCTCTAAAATTGGGAATAAATCTGTAAGGTAATCACGTAAAACGTTACCTGTTACAGAAATAGTGTCTTTACCTTCTTTAATTCGCGCTAGTGAGAACAATGTTGCTTCAAGCGGTGCTAAAATTTGAATATCTAGGCCAGCTGTATCGTGATCTGGTAGGTATTTATTTACTTTTTTGATTAGCTCTGCATCATGTGCACGGTTTTCGTCTAACCAGAAAATAGCTGGAACGCCTGTTGCGCGTGCACGATTTACTGCAAGCTTAACCCAATCTTGGATTGGTGCGTCTTTAACCTGACACATGCGCCAAATATCGCCTTGCTCAACACTGTGCTCAAGTAATGTATTACCATTTGCATCAACAACACGGATAGAACCATCTGCTTTAGCTTCAAACGTTTTATCGTGTGAACCGTATTCTTCAGCTTTTTGAGCCATAAGGCCAACGTTAGGTACGCTACCCATAGTTGTTGGATCAAACGCGCCATTCACTTTACAAAAATCAATAGTTGCTTGGTAAATACCTGAGTAACAACGATCTGGAATCACAAAGCTAGTGTCTTGTAATTTACCATCGTTATTCCACATTTGACCGCTTGAACGGATTGCAGCAGGCATAGAAGCATCGATGATCACGTCACTTGGTACGTGTAGGTTTGTAATGCCGCGGTCAGAATCAACCATAGCAATAGCAGGGCGGCTAGCGTAAACAGCTTGAATGTCTGCTTCGATTTCTTCGCGCTTAGCATCGTCTAATGTTTGAATTTTAGAATATACATCGCCTAAACCATTATTTACATCAACACCTAGCTCTTCAAAAAGCTCACCGTGTTTAGCAAATACATCTTTGTAGAATACTTTTACAGCGTGACCAAAGATAATTGGATCAGATACTTTCATCATTGTCGCTTTCATGTGAAGCGAGAATAAAACACCTTTTTCTTTAGCAGCGTCAATTTCAGCAGCTAAGAAAGCTTGAAGCTTAGAAGCGCTGATGCTTGATGCATCAATAACTTCGCCAGCTAAAAGAGGCGTGCTTTGTTTAAGTACAGAAACGTCGCCGTTAGTTGCAACATGTTCAATACGTACATCAGTGGCTGTATCAACAGTTACTGATTTTTCTGAACCAAAGAAGTCGCCTTCGCTCATGCTTGCAACATAAGACTCTGAATCTTTGCTCCACGCACCCATTGAATGCGGGTTGTTACGTGCATATTCTTTTACAGAACCTGGTGCGCGACGATCAGAGTTACCTTCACGTAGTACTGGGTTTACTGCACTGCCTTTGATTTTGTCGTAAGCAGCTTGAATTGCTTTTTCTTCATCATTTTTAGGTTCAACAGGGTATTCTGGAAGAGCGTAACCTTTTGCTTGAAGCTCTTTAATTACAGCGCGAAGCTGTGGTACAGATGCACTGATGTTTGGTAATTTGATGATGTTTGCTTCTGGTGTTTTAGCAAGCTCGCCAAGTTCAGCAAGTGCATCACCAATGCGTTGTTCTTGTGTTAAATAATCAGGGAAGCTAGCAATTACACGACCTGCTAATGAGATATCGCGAGTTTCAACTTCAACACCGGCCGCATTTGTATATGCTTGGATGATCGGTAGCAACGAGTAAGTTGCTAGTGCCGGAGCTTCGTCCGTTTTTGTATAGATAATTTTTGATGTCATCATCATTCCTAGATAGTAGACCGAAAAGGTCTTATTCAACAATGCAAAGAAAATCATTACTAATGAGTGAGTACATATTATTAAACAAGTTAATGAATACATACGCTCGTAATGAATAGTTTGTTAGGTGTTGGTACTCAGCGTTGCTCTTTTATAAAAGCAGAATAGTCACACCTGACGAACTGGAATTGTATTTATAGCTAAAAAATTAACAAAAATAAATCAGCCTTTAGCCTAGTACATATAAAAGAGGCGACAAGTTGGATTAGTTGCTGCGTTAATACGCAATTTTTAGCACCAAGAGTGTAACAAGCTTAAATAAAAAGGGCTAGAGGTTGAGCATGCCCAATAAGCAGTTAAACAATCAACTCTTAGAACATTGGGGTATATAAAATAAATTCAAGGAAAAGGGTTGAATTTGAATGAAAAGAGGCAATAAATAGGGGAGAAGAGATAAGTTAGTATGCTTAAGGAATTAAGCGAGGATCTTAAAAGGTCACTCGCTTTAGTCGAACAAAACAATAGTCACTCAATAATGTCACCATCTGGGGCAATATTTTTAGCGTGTAGACCTTTAGGTCCTTGTTCTAATTCGAATGTTACATCTTGACCAGCTTTAAGCGTTTTATAACCGTCCATTACAATTGTTGAGTAATGAGCGAAAATATCATTCTCGCAGCCGTCTTCTACGATGAAACCAAAACCTTTAGCGTTGTTGAACCATTTAACTTTACCGCAAGCCATACTTCTACATCCTTCAATAAGTTGACTAATTTAGTTATTCTAAATTGTATTATTTGCTAGACTGACTAAGGTTTAATCAATCTACGTTTGACTGTAGTTTATTTAGCCAACCAGTCAAGTGTTTTGAGTTATTTTTTTAACATTTTATTTATTTTTTATTCAAGTTTGCTTGAGTTACAAAGACAAGACTATATTTAATTATGAGTGGTATGAAAGATTCAGGTGTTATCGATACAGTTCGCGACAGCGAAAAGCAAAAGCTACAGCCGCCGCGAAAATATAAAGTTGTTTTAAATAACGACGACTACACGCCGATGGACTTTGTAATAGAAGTTTTAACGACGTTTTTTAATATGGATAGCGATAGAGCAACCGACGTGATGCTTCAGGTTCATGAAAAAGGTAAGGGTATATGTGGTGTTTACAGCGCCGACGTAGCCCACACCAAAGCTGAACAAGTTAACCGCTACGCGCGTGATAACGAGCATCCACTGCTTTGTAGTTGTGAGCAGGAATAAATACCAATTTTATTAAAAAATGACCATTTTAGCGGATTAAATTACTTATTAACTTCGTTAAAAATTATTCATATAGAACAACTATATTTGTAATTTTTGCCTTGTTACTAAGTTATTTCCTCATCGCTATAATAGGCCACGAATTTAATGCAATTGGTATAAATACCAATTAGGGTGATCAAACATCCGATTGTTGTGGTATAAATTATTATCTCAGTAAGGGGTTGCCAATGCTAAACAAAGACTTAGAACTCACATTAAATGCCGCGTTTCGTGAAGCGCGCACTCGCCGTCATGAGTTTATGACCGTAGAGCACCTTTTACTTGCGCTGTTAGATAATCCTTCTGCAGGAGAAGCCCTAAACGCGTGTGGTGTTAATATTTCTGGTTTAAAAACCGAATTATTAGAATTTATTGACGAAACAACACCCGTCATTCCAGATTTAGAAGAAGAGCGTGAAACTCAGCCAACACTTGGCTTTCAACGTGTATTACAACGCGCTGTGTTCCATGTGCAATCGTCAGGTAAAAATGAAGTCACTGGCGTGAATGTGCTAGTTGCTATTTTTTCTGAGCAAGAAAGCCAAGCTGTATATTTACTTAAAAAGCATGATGTATCGCGTTTAGACATCGTTAACTTTATTTCGCATGGTATTTCTAAAGCAGATGATGAATTAGGCAACGACAGCGACGATATTCATGATGAAGTGCAAGAAGTTCAAAATGAAGAAGCAAGCAAGCTAGACAGCTTTACAACTAACTTAAACGTTCAAGCTCGTGAAGGTAACATTGATCCACTGATCGGACGCGACAGCGAAGTAGAGCGCACGGTACAAGTATTGTGTCGTCGTAAAAAGAATAACCCATTACTTGTTGGTGAAGCGGGCGTTGGTAAAACAGCAATTGCTGAAGGCTTAGCGTATCGCATTGTTAATAAGCAAGTACCAGAAGTAATTGCAGATGCTGTTGTGTACTCGCTAGATATGGGTGCATTGCTTGCGGGTACTAAATACCGTGGCGACTTTGAAAAGCGCTTTAAAAGCTTACTAAAAGAGCTACAAGCCGAACCAGGCTCTATTTTATTTATTGATGAAATACATACCATAATCGGTGCCGGCGCGGCGTCTGGTGGTGTTATGGACGCATCAAACTTGCTTAAACCACTCCTTTCAAGTGGTAAGCTACGTTGTATGGGTTCAACAACTTACAATGAGTATAAAAATATTTTTGAGAAAGACCGTGCATTAGTACGTCGTTTTCAAAAAATTGATGTACTTGAACCAAGTGTTGCCGATACCACTAAGATTTTAAATGGATTAAAAGAGCGTTACGAAGAGCACCATGGTATTCGTTACACTCAAAAAGCATTAAAAGCAGCTGCAGAACTCAGTGCTAAATACATTAATGAGCGCCACTTGCCAGATAAAGCTATTGATGTAATTGATGAAGCCGGTGCAAGTCAGCGCCTGCAACCTAGCTCTAAACGTAAAAAAACCATTGGCGTGGCAGATATAGAACTAATTATATCTAAAATGGCACGTATCCCAGCGCAAAGCGTCTCGTCGACAGATAAAGAAACGCTTAAAAACTTAGACCGTAACCTTAAAATGCTCGTGTTTGGGCAAGATCAATCTATTGACGCACTTACATCAGCTATTCGTTTATCTCGCTCTGGTTTATCGAGCGAAGAAAAGCCAGTAGGTTCGTTTTTGTTTGCAGGGCCTACCGGTGTGGGTAAAACAGAAGTAACTAAGCAACTTGCTAAATGTATGGGTGTTGAGTTTATTCGTTTTGATATGTCGGAATATGTAGAACGCCATGCAATTAGTCGATTAATTGGAGCTCCACCAGGGTATGTTGGTTTTGAGCAAGGTGGTTTATTAACAGAAGCAGTTATTAAAAATCCACATGCTGTTGTACTACTAGATGAGATTGAAAAAGCGCATCCAGACATTTACAACATTTTGCTACAGGTTATGGATCACGGTACGCTAACCGATAATAACGGTCGTAAAGCTGACTTTAGAAATGTAGTGGTTGTAATGACTACCAATGCGGGCGTGCAAGAAACCACACGTAAGTCGATCGGTTTTACAGAGCAAGATCATACGCACGATGCAATGGGTGCAATTAATAAAGTATTTTCACCAGAATTTAGAAACCGTTTAGATAACATCATTTGGTTTAATCACCTTGAACGTGAAGTTATTTTACTGGTGGTTGATAAGTTTATTGTGGAACTGCAAGCGCAGCTTGATAAAAAATCAGTTAACCTTGAGCTTACGTCTAAAGCACGTGAGTGGTTGGCAGATAAAGGCTACGATAAAGCAATGGGTGCACGTCCAATGGCACGTGTTATTCAAGAAGAGCTTAAAAAGCAATTAGCTAACGAAATACTGTTTGGTGAACTTGTTGATGGCGGTACGGTTAAAGTATCAGTTAAAGACAAGAAGATTCGCTTTGATTACGAGAGTAATTTAACACCTGCGTAAAACGTTAATTAAATAATTTAGTTAAATAAAATGGCCCGCTACATAATAGCGGGCCATTTTTTTGCCCTTTTTATAGGCAACAAAAAACCCAGTAAAAACTGGGTTTTTTGTTTATTAAATGTAATTGCTAGTCAATGTCTATCAATTACATTTAATAAACGCTTAAAGCTAGTAAAACACTAGCCAAAAACTAAATCTCGTTTACGCACTTACTTAGCGAGCACGGAATACGATACGACCCTTTGATAAATCGTAAGGAGTCATTTCTACCGTTACTTTATCGCCGGTTAAAATACGGATATAGTTTTTGCGCATTTTGCCTGAAATATGAGCCACAACTACGTGACCATTTTCTAGCTCAACTCGGAACATTGTATTTGGTAAAGTATCAAGGACTGTCCCTTGCATTTCGATTACGTCTTCTTTCGCCATGTTTAGCGTAACACCTCTTTAATAGTTAAACGCTGCAGATTTTGCCCAAAATACTCCAATAAGTAAAGGCGCAGGGGCTATATTTGCAAATTAAATAGCCACCCACTCATCATTGAGCTGTTTTTGAGCAGGTAAAAACTGAGTTTTGTACTTCATTTTGTCGCATTCATCAATTTGATAGCCCAAGTACACGTATTGCTTATTTTGCTCTTTAGCAAACTTTAGCTGCTCTAATATCATCACAGAGCCTAAACTATAGTGTTCAAAGTCGGGGTCGAAAAAGGTATAAATTGCAGAAATAGCGCTATTCATACAATCAGTTACGGCAACTGCGACTAAAGTATCTTGGTGCCACAGTTCAATAAATGTGATCTTGAGCCAACTACAAAGCAAAAAACTTTGAAACTGTTCTTTTTCAGGAGGATACATACTTCCATCCTGATGACGCATCGTTATGTATTTACTATAGAGCGGATAATACTCAGGTCGCTCTTGCGTTGAATATTTTACCTCAAACTGTGTTTTTGCTTTGTTTAGTTTACGTTTTTGCGATTTTGAGGGCATAAAGTCTTGTGCTAATACACGTACAGAACTACATGCGCTGCATATTGGGCAGTGCGGACGGTATATTTGGTTACCACTGCGACGAAACCCTAAGCCTAATAATGACTCAAATTTGTCGGTGCTGTAGCAACTGGGATCAAGAATAACTAAAAGTTGCTCTTGTCTGTTGGGTAAATAACTACAGTCAAACTCTTGGGTTAAACCAACACGTGCAGGAAGTTGCTCATTCATAGATTGCGTCAAGTTCTTGTGGCTCCCACATAATAGGGTTAACAGTATAGTTATGTGCAGCTTTTAGTTTAGTCAAAAATGTGGAACGGGGGATTACTTTTGCACCTAGGGTCATTAAATAAGGGTTTTCTAACTGGCAATCAATAAAATGTGCATTATGGCGTTTAAGCCAATTTACCAGTGCCCACATAGCAAGCTTAGAGCAATTGGTTTGATGATGAAACATGGACTCGCCACAAAAAACACCATTTTGCATAATGCCGTATAAGCCACCTGCAAGCTCTCCGTTACTCCACACCTCTAAACTATGTGCAATGCCAGCATTGTGTGCATTAACGTAAGCGTCGAGCATGTCAGAGGTGATCCAGGTGCCATCGGTATCAAGGCGTTGATCGCGACAGGCTTCTATCACCTCTTCAAAGGCATTATTAATGGTTACTCTTACAGGGTGCTTTTTTAAATGCTTACGCAAGCTCTTACTTATATGAAAATCATTAAGCTCAAAAATGCCTCGCTCGCTGGGAGACCACCACATAATAGGCTCATCTTCACTAAACCAAGGGAATACTCCGCTTTTGTAGGCATTACTTAGGCGAGGTAAACTCAAATCTCCGCCAATTGCTAACAAGCCATCAGGGGATTCTAATGCGTATTCCGGATTGGGGAATGCTATATCGTTTTCGCTTAATTGGTATAGCTGATTTCTCATACAGTACTTATTTTATAATTGATCGTAAAAGTGTAACTATATTTTAGGCATAAAAAAAGGGCTGAATAATCAGCCCTATAATAATTTATTTAATTGCTTATAAATTATCTAAGAAACGCTCTGCATCAAGGGCAGCCATACAGCCTGTACCCGCAGATGTGATTGCTTGACGGTAAATGTGGTCTGACACATCACCTGCAGCAAAAACGCCTTCTACGCTTGTTTGAGTTGCGTTACCGTGAAGACCAGACTCTACAACTAAGTAGCCATCTTTCATTTCTAGTTGACCAACAAACATATCAGTATTTGGCTTGTGGCCAATAGCAATAAATACGCCTGCTAAATCTAGCTCTTCAGTTGCATCAGAGTGTGCATCTTTAATACGAACGCCGGTTACGCCCATTTGGTCGCCTAATACTTCGTCCAGCGTGCGGTTGTAATGCATTACAACGTTACCGTTAGCTGCTTTTTCAGCAAGGCGGTCAGCAAGTATTTTTTCACTGCGGAAACTGTCACGACGATGAATAACATGTACTTCGTCAGCAATGTTAGATAAGTAAAGCGCTTCTTCAACCGCTGTATTACCACCACCAACAACCGCTACTTTTTGACCTTTATAGAAAAAGCCGTCACACGTAGCACATGCCGAAACACCACGGCCTTGGAAGTTAGTTTCAGACTCTAGGCCTAAGTATTTAGCAGACGCACCCGTTGCAATGATTAATGCATCACATGTGTAAGTACCTTGGTCGCCAGTTAGTGTGAAAGGGCGCTTAGATACATCTACTTTATTGATGTGATCGAATATGATTTCAGTTTCAAAGCGCTCAGCGTGCTCTTTCATACGATCCATTAACGCAGGACCTGTTAAACCGTGTGCATCACCAGGCCAGTTTTCAACTTCAGTTGTGGTTGTTAATTGGCCACCTTGTTGAATGCCTGTAATTAAAACAGGGTTTAAATTTGCACGTGCTGCATATACTGCGGCAGTATAACCAGCTGGGCCAGAGCCTAAAATTAGTAGCTTACAATGTTTTGCTTCAGTCATTATTTTTTCCTAAACGTTTAATACGGTCTTTAATGCGCTCGATTCTAAGAAAAACAAGGCAGATGTAAACAAAATCCGCGATTATTTTTTTTATCAAATCGAAAAGCTGTGCAGTATTGTGTACTAGAGCTCTGTGCTTTTACAGTTAAAATGCCTAAGTAGCTCAATAAATAGACTAACAGGCAACAAAACAGCGTTATTTCATGACCCCTTTGATTTTTTTTGTTATGTTTTACCTAATTTTATTTGTCACTGATAGATTATGTGACCTAAGCAAATAGGCAACTATGTTATTTTGGCAGGAAAAACCCGCATTCGGGTTGACTTCAAAAGACGTTAACGTCTTAACCAATGCGCAAGATTACCGAACGCAATTGCTACGCTTGATAGCGAACGCAAAAAAACGAATTTATATTACTGCGTTGTATTTACAAGATGACGAAGCAGGTCGCGAAATTTTAGAAGCGCTGCATCGTGTGTCATTGGCAAACCCCGCACTTGAGGTAAAAGTGCTGGTGGATTTTCATCGTGCGCAACGTGGATTAATTGGCGCTGATAAATCAGACGGTAACGCAAGTTTATACTGTGACGATTTAGAAAAGTTTAAATCGAACGTACAAGTTTATGGCGTACCTGTAAAAGCTAAAGAATTATTTGGCGTATTGCATTTAAAAGGTTTTGTAATTGACGACACCTTACTTTACAGCGGCGCAAGCTTAAATAACGTGTACTTGCAGCATAACGAACGCTACAGACTCGATCGCTACTTTTTGATA
Source organism: Pseudoalteromonas sp. NGC95 (assembly GCF_015864705.1). NCBI lineage: Bacteria > Pseudomonadati > Pseudomonadota > Gammaproteobacteria > Alteromonadales > Pseudoalteromonadaceae > Pseudoalteromonas > Pseudoalteromonas sp. NGC95. The sequence goes on along the minus strand of NZ_JADYWR010000030.1, from coordinate 13,907 downwards.
ACGCAGAGCGAACTGTGTGACTCAGTGGTTGATTTTATTGAAACAAAGCTACTTTCATCAGTCGCTGTGCCACGTATAGACACGCGACCGCTTAAGCGTTTGCACGACTTTAAGCTTGATCAAAAGCAGTTAATGCGCGATTTAAAAGTCGCAAGTTATAACGCAGCAGAGCAGCTAAATACGCAAGCATTAGGTATTCGCTTATTTTTAGGGCTTGGGCGTCGCAATAACGAGTTAAATCGTTTAATAAAAGCGTTATTTGATACAACAGAGCAAGAACTTGTGTTGTATACGCCATACTTTAATTTTCCGGCACCGCTTATGCGATCACTGCGCCGATTATTAAAGCAAGGCAAGCAAGTGACTATTGTTGTAGGCGATAAAACAGCAAATGACTTTTATTTACCGCCAAGCGAGCCGTTTAGTAAAATAGGGGCATTACCTTATTTATACGAAACTATTTTGCATAAATTTGTAAAAACGCAAAAGCGCCATATCGATAACGGTAATTTAAATGTGTATCTGTGGAAAGATGAAAGCAATTCGTTTCATTTAAAAGGTATTTGTTCAGATAGAACAAAACATTTACTGAGCGGGCATAACTTAAATCCGCGTGCATGGGGTCTTGATATCGAAAACGGTATTTTAATAGAAGATCCAGAGCAAACAATTATGGATGCTATTGATAACGAAAAGCAGGAAATTTTACAGCACTGCCGACGTTTAACAGGCCCAGATGATTTAGAAACGATGGATGATTACCCGCAGCCAGTTAAAAAACTACTTGGCCAAGCTAAGCGCGTAAAAGTAGATTTTATAATTAAGCGTTTTATCTAAATAAGTTTATCTAAATAAGCTTATATAAATCTGAAATTTAAATACAAAAAAAGCAGCTAATTAGCTGCTTTTTTTATGATTGTAGTTAGGTAGCTACATACTTAATACCAACCTAACCACAAAACGCTAAATTATGCGTTTTCTACCGCTGTGCGTGGGTCAACATATTCCATGTTGAACGCTTCAGCTACTTCTTTGTAAGTTACTTGGCCTTTAATTACGTTTAAGCCTTTTAAGAAGTGAGCGTCATCTAGTAACGCCTTTTTATAACCTTTGTTTGCAAGGTTAATGATGAAAGGCAATGTTGCATTGTTAAGTGCAAACGTAGATGTACGTGGAACAGCACCTGGCATGTTAGCAACACAGTAGTGAACAACTTCATCAACGATGAAAGTAGGATCAGCATGCGTCGTTGCTTTAGAAGTAGCAATACAGCCACCTTGGTCGATTGCAACGTCAACAATTGCAGAACCAGGTTTCATTGCTTTAATGTGCTCAGCAGTGACTAGTTTAGGTGCAGCTGCACCTGGGATTAGTACGCCACCAATTACTAAATCAGCTTCTAGTACGTGTTTTTCTAGAGCATCAGCAGTTGAGTAAATAGCTTTAACTTTATTACCAAATTGCGCGTCTAGTGCACGTAATACGTCGATGTTACGGTCAAGAACGACAACTTCAGCACCAAGACCAACAGCCATTTGCGCTGCACTACGACCAACCATGCCGCCACCAATGATAACAACTTTAGCCGCTTCAACGCCTGGTACGCCACCTAGTAGCATGCCACGACCGTGGTTAGATTTTTCTAGCGCTTGTGCACCAGCTTGAATAGACATACGACCAGCAACTTCGCTCATAGGAGCAAGAAGCGGTAAACCACCGCGAGAGTCAGTTACAGTTTCGTATGCAATACAAATAGCTTTGCTTTTTACAAGGTCTTCAGTTTGTGGAAGATCAGGTGCAAGGTGTAAGTAAGTGAAAAGAATTTGGTCTTCACGTAGCATTGCACGTTCAACAGCTTGTGGCTCTTTTACTTTTACAATCATGTCTGCTTTAGCGAAAACGTCAGCAGCAGTTGCTAAAATTTCAGCACCCGCTAGCGTGTAATCTTCGTTAGTAAAACCAATACCCATGCCTGCATCAGTTTCTACAATCACTTGATGACCGTGGTTTACTAATTCACGAACACTCGCAGGAACCATACCTACACGGTATTCATGGTTTTTAATTTCTTTAGGAACACCAATAATCATATCATTTGCCTTATTAAGAACGGATTAACATTTTTCACTATTATATTCATCATAAGCCCGTGTGTCTCACCTTTTTTAAAGTCAAATCTAGTGTTATCATCTATATAACAAAAATAAACAGCATAAAAAACTAGTTGGCACTATGCATCAGTTATTAGATAGAATTGACCGTAAAATTTTAATGGAATTACAGCACGATGGACGCCTTTCAAATGTTGAACTGGCCAGACGAGTTGGCCTAAGCGCCACGCCCTGTCTGGAGCGAGTGAAAAAGCTAGAACGAGAAGGCTACATACTTGGCTATAAAGCAGTGGTCGATCCAGCTAAGCTTGGGCAAGGTTTATCGGTGTATGTAGAAGTAACAATTACTAAAACATCTCCCGACGTATTTGATGAGTTTAGTGCAGCCGTTAAAAAGCACGAAGAAATTATCGAATGTCATTTAGTATCGGGTAATTTTGATTTTTTACTTAAAACGCGCGTAAATGATATGTCAGAATACCGTGGTGTATTAGGTGACATATTATTAAAGTTGCCTAACGTTAGTGAAAGCCGAACTTATGTAGTAATGGAAGAAGTAAAAGGTGAAGAAGGCGTAATTATTCGTCCTTATATTACTTAAGGTTATTTATATTAGCTGCGTCATTTGCTTATATAAGCTCAAATTATAAAAACTTGTTCATAATCAGGCCATCAAGGTTAAGATAAAGTGCAACAAATTGCATTTCCTGCTAAGGTATTTCACTGCTAAGTAAGTGTGAATAAAAATAGAATAATAAAGAGGAATAGGGAACTATGCGCCTAAACGGTGTGCAAAGACTATTAGAAACAGGGCTGATTATCAGCACCTTTACGGCAATATTTATTTTATGTGCCTTGATCAGCTTTGATCCAGCAGATGCTGCATGGTCGCAAACTAGTTTTAGCGAAGTAAGCAACATCACAGGAGCAGCCGGTGCATGGATAGCCGACATTTTATTACTCACCTTTGGTTGGTTGGCTTACTTAGTGCCAGCGGCCATTCAGCTATTTGGCTACTTGCTATTTAAACAACCTCACCGCATTTTACAGCTTGATTACACCACCTTAGCGCTGCGTGTTATTGGTTTTGCTTTATTTATTACCTCAGCTACCGCTATTAGCAGTATCAATTTTGACGATATTTATAACTTTTCCTCTGGTGGGGTAGTGGGCGATGTTATTGCATCAGCCATGATGCCTGCGTTTAACTTTACCGGTACATCTATATTATTGCTGTGTTTCTTTTTTGCCGGGCTTACCTTATTAACGGGTGTATCGTGGGTTGATTTTGTAGATTACCTTGGCGATTTAATGGTTAGGTTTTACCGCTTTATTGTATCGTACGCAAAAGGCTGGATGCACAGAGAACATGCTGCGGGCAAAGCAAACAATTACGATGAGGTAGACGCCCATTTTGAAGACGATATAAAAGAGCAAATAGAGCTGCCTACATCAGCTAAAAAAGCAGATAAACAAAAAGCAATTAATAAACCGCAAACACCGTTTAATGAGCCTCAAATTAGTGACGATTTTATGCCGTTTGACGAGCTTGACGACATACTCGATCAAGAAATTGGCTTTAGCGCCATAGACGACGAACCAATGGACACGGCCGCTGCGCTAAACGCGCTTGACCAAAGCCCAGTTGTAGAGCCAGAAAAACCAGTTACAACAGTTGTATCACCAGCAAGACCAATGCCTAAATCAAAAGCGCAATATCAACCACCGCCAACGGCTAAAGAAAAGTTTGAGCAATTATTAACGCAAGAACCACCACCGGGACCATTACCGTCGCTCGATTTACTCGACAGACCGGACAAAGCTAAAAACCCAATTTCGCAAGAAGAGCTCGATACAGTATCGCGCCTAGTAGAGACAAAACTACTCGACTTTAACGTACAAGCTAAAGTTGTAGCGGTATACCCAGGCCCTGTTGTTACACGCTTTGAGTTGGATTTAGCGCCAGGTATTAAAGTGTCAAAAATTACAGGTTTGGCTAAAGATTTAGCCCGTTCGCTTTCGGCAATTAGTGTGCGTGTTGTAGAAGTTATACCGGGTAAAACATATGTTGGTATTGAGCTTCCTAATAAACATCGCGAAATAGTACGTTTGTCAGAAGTAATAAACGCGCCTAAATTTGAGCAAAACCCATCGCCACTTACCATGGTGCTAGGTAAAGACATTGCCGGTCAGCCGGTATGTGCTGATTTAGGTAAAATGCCACATTTATTAGTAGCCGGTACAACCGGTTCAGGTAAATCAGTGGGCGTTAATGTCATGATAGTAAGCTTGCTTTACAAATCGGGGCCTGACGATGTACGTATGATTATGATTGACCCTAAAATGCTTGAGCTATCAGTATACGAAGGTATTCCGCATTTATTGTGTGAAGTAGTCACCGACATGAAAGAAGCCGCTAACGCACTGCGTTGGTGTGTGGGCGAGATGGAACGTCGTTATAAATTAATGTCAGCATTGGGTGTGCGTAACTTAAAAGGTTACAACCAAAAAGTGCTTGAAGCCAATGAAGCGGGTTACCCGATTCTTGATCCATTATTTAAAGACACCGATGGCATGAAAGAAGGCCCGGAAGAACTTGGTAAGTTACCAAGTATTGTTGTAGTAATAGACGAATTTGCCGACATGATGATGATTGTTGGTAAAAAAGTAGAAGAGCTGATTGCCCGCATAGCCCAAAAAGCACGTGCGGCAGGTATTCACTTAATACTGGCAACGCAGCGCCCTTCGGTAGATGTAATAACAGGTTTAATTAAAGCAAATATACCAACGCGTATGGCGTTTCAGGTATCAAGTAAAATAGACTCGCGCACGATACTTGACCAGCAAGGCGCAGAAAACTTACTGGGTATGGGCGATATGCTTTATTTACCACCAGGTACTAGCGTACCAGAGCGTGTACATGGCGCGTTTGTAGACGACCATGAAGTACACGCCGTAGTAAACGATTGGAAAGCGCGTGCTAAGCCAAATTACGTTGATGAAATACTCAATGGTGATGCCAGTGAAGATATTTTATTGCCAGGTGAAGCAAGCGAAAATGCAGACGAAGAGAACGATCCGTTATACGACGAAGCCGTGTCGTTTGTAATTGAAACCGGCAAGGTATCGGTATCGTCAGTGCAACGTAAACTGCGTGTTGGCTATAACCGCGCAGCACGTTTAGTCGAACAAATGGAAACATCGGGTATCGTGAGTTCACCAGGTCATAACGGCGCTCGCGATGTATTAGTACCTAATGGAGCAAATTAATGAAAAAATTTAACGCCTTATTATTAGTGTTAGGCAGCGTACTTGCCGCACCAAGCTTTGCTGATGACAGCCAAGCATTACAAGACAGACTTGCCACTTTAAAAAGCTTTAAAGCGCAGTTTGCACAAAAAGTAACAGACAAAGAAGGCCAAGCGGTTATGCAAGGCGAGGGCACAATAGCGCTTCAACAGCCTATGATGATTCGCTGGCAGCAAACAAATCCAGACGATACATTATTTGTATCAAACGGCGATAAAACCTATTACTTCGACAGCTTTGCTGAGCAAGTAACAATTATGAAAACCAGTAGTCTAATCGACTCAACACCATTTGTGCTACTTACATCAAAAGACCCAGCACAGTGGGAAAAATACAGCGTACTTGCAACAAATACAGGCTTTAGCGTAACGCCAAATAAAGGCGTAGAAAGCCAAGTAGAACAACTTGATATAGCGTTTGCGGGTAACGAGCAAGGCCTTGCTAAACTAGTCGTTACCGACAACTCAGGGCAGCTATCGTCATTTACGTTTAACAATGCCCAAGTTAATACGCCGCTTGATAAAAGCACTTTTGAATTTACGCCTCCTGAAGGTGTTGAAATAGACGATCAGAGTAACGGTGAGTAATTTAGGTTTTAACTTTGGGCCCGATGTACGGCCACTTGCTGCGCGTATGCGCCCCACAACGCTTGACGAGTACATTGGTCAGCAACACTTATTAAGTGCTGATAAACCACTGCATCAAGCCATTGTCGCGGGGCGATGCCATAGTTTAATTTTATGGGGCCCACCGGGTGTAGGTAAAACAACACTTGCGCAAATAATTGCCAACCATGCTGATGCCTCACTTATACAAATGTCGGCGGTAACCGCAGGCGTAAAAGATATACGTGACAGCGTAACGCAAGCGCGCGATAACCTAGAAAGCCGTGGCCAACGCACCCTTATGTTTGTTGACGAGGTTCATCGCTTTAATAAGTCTCAGCAAGATGCGTTTTTACCGCACATAGAAGACGGCACCTTTATATTTGTAGGTGCAACCACCGAAAACCCATCGTTTGCCCTTAATAACGCTATATTGTCGCGTGCACGCGTGTATGTTTTAAAATCGCTTGCCGATGCCGACTTATATACCGTAATAGAACGTGCACTTAAACAAGACGAGCAGCTAAGCCAAAAGCATATCACTATTGCCGACAACGCTAAAAAGGCACTGTGCCAAGCAAGTGGTGGCGATGCGCGCAAAGTACTTAACTTACTTGAACAAGCGGTTGATTTAACGTCCGAGCAAAACGGTCAATACAACGTAGATGAGCACGTACTTAGCCAAGTGCTACCAACGCATTTAGCTAAATACGATAAAGGCGGCGATGAGTTTTACGATTTAATATCAGCCTTTCATAAATCAGTACGTGGTAGCTCCCCCGATGGTGCGCTGTATTGGTATTGCCGAATTTTAGCCGGTGGCGGCGACCCTTTGTATGTAGCAAGGCGTTTACTTGCCATTGCAACAGAAGACATTGGTAACGCCGATCCGCGTGCGATGGAAGTGGCCTTAAATGCATGGGATATATTTCAGCGAGTAGGCCCTGGCGAAGGCGAGCGTGCAATTGCACAAGCCACATTGTATTTAGCCAGTGCACCCAAAAGTAATGCAGTCTATATGGCGTTTAATCAAGCCAAAGCAGACGCTCAAAACGAGCCAAGTTACCCCGTGCCAGAGCATTTACGTAATGCCCCAACTAATTTAATGAAAGACTTAGGGTATGGCGCTGAGTACCGTTATGCGCATAATGAAGAGGGTGCATTTGCCGCAGGTGAAAAATATTTACCACCAGAAATGGACGGTAAAGAATATTACTTACCGAGCGAGCGCGGACTTGAACAAAAGATCAAACAAAAACTCGATTACCTAAAAGAGCGCGATGCGCAAAGCCCACTTAAACGATACGAAAATGATTAAACTTTATATGATGATCGCCCTTGGCGGAGCCTCAGGTGCGTGTTTACGGTTTTTTATTAGCGAAAGCATGCTAAAACTCCTCGGTAGGGGATTCCCTTTTGGCACGTTGACGGTTAATATTCTGGGTTCATTGTTAATGGGCATTTTGTACGGTTTGATAGATAAAGAAATTATCACCGCAAGCCCCGCCAAAACCCTTATCGGTATTGGCTTTTTAGGTGCATTAACCACCTTTTCAACATTCTCAATGGACTCGTTGTTGTTATTACAACAAGGTCACTTTATTAAAATGGCCCTCAATATCATCTTAAACGTGATGGTGTGTATTTTTATGGCTTGGCTGGGCCTTCAGCTAGTATTGCAAAAAGGTTAAAAAACTAACATGTTAGATTCTAAATTTTTACGTCAAGACATCGAACAAACTGCAGCACGTTTAGCGGCGCGCGGTTACGAACTCGATGTAGCGACGGTAACGGCACTTGAAGAAAAACGCAAAACATTACAAGTAAAAACGCAAGAACTTCAAAGTCAACGTAATGCAAGCGCAAAAGCAATTGGTCAAGCCAAAGCTAAAGGCGAAGACGCACAACCATTACTTGATGCAGTGGCTAACTTAGGTAGTGAGCTAGACGCCGCTAAAACAGAGCAAGATGAAGTATTAGCCGCGATTAACGACATTGCGTTAGCAATTCCAAACTTGCCAGACGAGTCAGTACCTGCAGGTAAAGACGAGGACGACAACGTTGAAATTTTAACTTGGGGCACACCTAAAAAATTCGATTTTGAAGTTAAAGACCACGTAGATGTAGGGCAAGATCTAAACGGTTTAGACTTTGAAATGGGCGTTAAAATTAGTGGCGCACGCTTTACTGTAATGCGCGGACAAGTAGCGCGTATGCACCGTGCACTAACGCAATTTATGCTAGATACACACGCTGATAAAAACGGCTACACAGAAATGTATGTACCGTACCTAGTAAATAGCGCAAGCCTTTACGGCACCAGCCAATTACCTAAATTTGCGGGCGATTTATTCCACACATTAGGCCTTGTAAATGACGACGGCGAACAACAAGCCGGCTTTAGCTTAATTCCTACTGCTGAAGTACCGCTTACAAATAGCGCCCGTGACGAAATTTACGACGAAAGCGATTTACCAATTCGCTTAGTTGCCCACACTCCGTGTTTTAGAAGCGAAGCAGGCAGCTATGGCCGCGATACTCGTGGCTTAATTCGTCAACACCAGTTTGATAAAGTTGAATTAGTACAACTTGTAAAACCAGAAGACTCAATGGCAACGCTTGAAGAGTTAACAGGTCACGCAGAGCAAATACTACAAGCGTTAGAACTTCCGTACCGTAAAGTAATTTTATGTATGGGCGACATGGGCTTTGGTTCAGCTAAAACATACGATTTAGAAGTATGGTTACCTGCGCAAGATACATATCGCGAAATTTCATCATGTTCAAACATGGCAGATTTTCAGGCGCGTCGTATGCAAGCACGTTTTCGCCGTGAAGGTGTTAAAAAGCCAGAGTTACTACATACACTAAATGGTTCAGGCTTAGCCGTTGGCCGTACACTGGTAGCCATACTAGAAAACTACCAACAAGCCGATGGCACAGTTGTAGTACCAGAAGTATTACGCCCATACATGGGTGGACTTGAAGTGATTGGTAAACAATAAAACTCAAGTTTAAGTTAAGCACGCTTTAAGCTTGTAAATCTTAATACGAAAGCCGCTGTTTGTAATAAACAGCGGCTTTTTTTTTAGGTTAAAGGCAAAAGCTTAGAGAAAAATTTAAGTTATCTTTTTAATAATATCGCTTACACCTATTTTTATAGCTCATTACTTTTTTGTCCGATATTACTGATCTCTACCATTTTGGGGTATTTCTACATCAAGGAAACTTAAATATCGGCTAACTACTTGTTTACAAGTCCTTATTAGCTGGTTAAATTAAAACCTTTGTAATATTTGGACATTTGTCGGTTTATAAAGCGACAAATGTCGGATACAAAGTTGTTATGTGTACCTATAATGCGGAATTTGAATTCGACTGAAATTGAAATAATGACTAAGTTACTTAATATTGCTGGCTTAGAAATAGACTTGACCAAATTGCTTGTCAACCCTATGGATGACGGTGGAATGGGGAGTTTATCTATTGGTACAAATTATGAAAACCGACAACTTGGGCAAGAGGTTGCAGAATATATGTTTGACGACGTAGATGGTACTCCTGTATCAGCGGCATTAAACGTGGATACAGAAGGTAACTTATACGAGCTAGATATTTGGAAAGTGGATTTTTCACCAACCCAACTATTGAAGTAAATACACATAACAAGTCACTGCAAAGGACTAAAAACAGCTGGCTATTGCTCGTGCCTCGCTTATTTTAGCCATCAATTTTTAGCCTCTGAGTGAGGCGTTATAGGGCAGTCAAGTCTTTCATCAAATCCCTGAGCTAAGGAAATAACTATTTCTATAATAATTGAAAAAATGGACACATGGCCAAGTGATTTAATTCAATTCCTAGAAGAAAACTTTGATGTTTTTATTGGTTGGTGTTGTATTAGTGAACAAAGGTCTTCTGTACATTCGTTTGAAACATCACTCGCTGAAATAGGATTAATTCTAAAAAAATATTCTTTAATTGGTTACCACTGTACGAAATTAACGAAAGGGGAGATTTCAGAAATTTTAAAGTCAGGAATGTCTCTTCAAAATTTAGAAACACTCTCATCTCGTTTAGAAAAACTAGAATTAGAAGGCATTATTACTAAAGATATGTCTGAAAAATTAAGAGCAAACAATCAGTGTAATGATAACAACCGCGCAAATATGCTCTGGTTTTGTTTCTACGAACCATTGCTAGCAGGCGAGTCGGGCATAATGCGATTCTTTCAGTCTTGGGGAGGAGAAGCGTTATACAATAGTCATGAGAGTAATGCTGTTTCTGGGGAAACACTGAAAAACATAGGTACACCTTGTGTAATTAAAGCAACAGTTCCTTTGGGGTCTATTCCTAATTTTAGATTACCGTGGAAAGAGGTTATTGGGCGGTTCCTAAAAAACAAAGGATTCAAACTTGATAATTCAATTGATTACGCTGGTTATTCTACAGAACCGCTTTCATCTGAATGTATCGTAGATGTTTTTGAATATCCTACGGAAGAGTTTGTTAAATTAACTGGTTGTAGAGATTGGCATAATAAAATTAACAGTGCCAAATAGCCCTATAACAACACGCCCTGAGGTGTACGACTAGTAAAATTTAGCTATTAACTGCAAATTTTAAAAGTGGTGAGCCTCTGCGTTTTAAGGCCGCTAAATACGTCGATTCATCGTAGGGTGTATTCGTTTTCCAACACCTAAATACAATCCTTATCCATTTAAATGCCAGTGATCTAATTATGCTGTTATGCGGCTTACCCTTAGCTTTTTGTTGCTCATAATACGCTTTAGCCCAAAACGAATAACGAATAGAAAAGCCTGCCCATTCTACAAATGTTTGCCTTAAAAAAGTGGGGCAACTATAACGCCAATGAGTCCACATTTTTTGACCACTGCGCTCAATAACAGGCGCTATACCCGCGTACTTTTGAAGTTCTGCAGCATCATTATAACGCGCACGATTACTCCCAAAAGCAACAAGTAAACGTGGGGCGAGTTGTGGACCTGCACCGGGTAAGCTATCAAATATCTTTTTATCTTGCTGGGCTTTATAAGCCGATTTTATTGCTTTATCGAGCTTTTCAATACCTTTTAATAACACTTTAAATTGCGTAATAAGCACTTCAACGAGCATTTGATTAGGCACAATGACGCCTTCATCCAGAGTTAATGGCATTGAATTTTTAATACTGTCTAATCGTGCATTATTGACCGTGGAATAGTGTGAGTTATGACTCTCAAAAAAGTCGAGTAAAGTCTGTTTTCTTGCTTTTTTAACCGCAGTGAGTGACGGCCACTTCTGAATGAAGTCGCAGAATATATACGTGTCCTTTTCTTTAAACCATTCAAGTGCCTGCGGGTAATAATTTTTTAATGTCGCTGTTATTTTATTGGATAAATCGACACTGTCTTGCACTAAACTTCGGCGATATTCAACAAGCTGAGACAGCGTTCGCATAGCTGCTGACTCAGGCTCAATGACAGACAGCTTATCCATGTGTAACGTGAGAATTTCAACTTGTACAAAGGCATCTGATGGGTCATCTTTTGCGCCACTGGGCGTAAAAGCCTGGCGGTATTTAGCAACAGCACAAGGATTCACGGTAAATAAAGTAAGGTGGTCGTATTTAGCTAATGCATAAATAAGCGGGCCTTTTTTAAGCTCACAAACAATTGCTATTTTCTGCTCTGGATAACGCTGTTTAATATCCATAGCCCATTCATGCAACGCTTCAGGTGTGTGTTTAATAACGGTGTAATGATATTTATTAGTGCCTGTTGGGTGTTCACAAATATCATGTTTTTTATCGGCCCAATCCATGCCAATGAGTACAGCAAAATTATCAACGTTATATGCTTTCATTTTATAGCGCCTACGGTTAAAGTTAAGGACGGAATGTGCTTAAATCTCGTTTCTCGCAGGTCTTATAGATAGTCTTGGTCGGCAATCCCTGAGTATGCGTTTTGAAATCGAGGTGCTCTGTTGGCTCGAACGTCTTGTTAAAAACATTAGATGTTTGGCATTCAATATTCGTAACCAACAGAAGCATATTCCACTTAATATAATAGTCAGTTACTTTTAAATTAAGTGGCTTGGTCGAACTATAAGGCATTTAAACGGAACTAAAACAGTGGGTTAGGTTTCGCTTCGCTACACATTATAACCCACTATTTTAGTCCGCTTAATGCGGCGTTAGTTGCCTTATGAATATTGTGCCATTAGTCGGATTGAAAATAATTGAATTTGGTGATTCCAAGGAAAAAGCTATTGAGCTATTTGGTAAGCCTGATGTAATTGAAAATGAATTAGGGAAAGATGGTGTTAGTTCTGAAATTTGGAAGTATCAATCAGAAGGTATCCAATTGGATTTCGATCCTGATTATGGTTTTAAATTATGGGGAATCTCATTAAGTTCTGAAATGTCCCAACTAAATAGCATTAGACCAATTGGTTTTAGTGAGATTGAACTCTTAGCTCACTTTCCAGCTTTAGTTTTAAAAATGAGTGACGGTATATTTAAAGAGTATGTCGATTCAGCTAAGGAGTTGGAATTCTTTTTACGCAACAATATAGTTAAACGTATCGACTTATCACCTAATCTAGATGACTACATAAATAGGTTTGGTGAAATCGGCAACTAACAAGCTGTTGAAGCGGGACAAAAAACAGTTTGCTGTTTCGTTCCTCAACATTTTAGCAAACAATTTTTTGCCCCTTAACAGGGCGTTACTAGGAAAGTCTGTGCGTAAATTCTTAAATTTAAGTAAAAACAGGCAGGTTGAATTAGATAAAAAATTCCCTGATCTATTTAAAATTTATTGTGTAGAAGATTCGCCTCATTATAAGAAAGTCGCAATAACCGAAAATTAGGATAACAAAATTAGGATGACACCCATCCTAATTATTACAAAAAAGCCAACAAAAACAGCATGAAGAGTGAATTATTATAAATAATGAATCACCCAAAAAGCTGAGCTATGTAGACAAAATGAAAGTAAAAATAGACAGCCCCATAGGTCGACGACAGCTGTTTATTAAAGAATGGCAAACGGCTCTGCTGTATCGAACCGGCTTTCCTTTAAATAAAAAGCGGAACATTACAGTGAACAAAGACATGAATAAACTGACCTTATGGGGTCAAACGAAAGTGAATACCTTTGGTTTACGGTGGGGCAACTGTATTGCCTTGTTCATAATATAGAAAAGCTGCAAAACACGATGCATTAAGAAGGGTAAGCCCTCTTACTCTAAATAAAAGCCACTCAAACACCCGTAATCCCTTCCAAAACGCCAATTAAAACAATATCAAACACTTCAATATTCTTCGTAAAAATACAGTAGTCAATTGAACCAAAATAGGAACTCAGCTATGGTTTGTTTATCAATAAAAACAAATTTAAAAACGAGTTAATCTACAGGCTCGTTATATGCCTAGAGGTAGTTGGAGAGTAGTATGTTCATATATACAAGGAAGCAGCTTGATGATTCTAAAGTTACCATAGTGTTTAGCCCAAACTTTAAGTGGCTTTCTTTATTTTTTGCTTCCTCAGCGATATTTTTTTCATACTTTAATTATTACAGTATCGCAGTATTATTTTTTTGTTGCTTTAGTCTCTGGATATTTTTATTTTTGATGAAAACAAAGAGTGTTCGAAGAGAAATTAAAGAGTTTACAGTTTTAGATAAAGTTGAAACTTCGGGTTCCAATTGGAATTATAAAAATCCAATTACTTATACTATAAAGTGTTAGGGGATTGGCATATAACAAGTGACTATGGTGTCAATTCCTAATTTCAAACCATTTTAGGATCCCACATGACACCATCCCTCACCATAGAATTTATGATTACTATAAGCTTTCTTATACAGGCAATAATAGCCA